>NZ_JBFSSD010000082.1:0-10803 GCF_041466145.1 Vibrio sp. 10N.239.312.D08
TTGTACGGTGGTGTGAGAGGACGGAGGCCGTGAGGCCTCCTCCTACTCGATTAATTATGTGTCATCCTCAAACGTTCGCATCTCGATAACTTTTCTTTACACTGACTCTCTTTGCGCCGCATCTCATATAGTGCCTTTCTATTTCGGCCTCTACCCCCTACAATCCACCCATCATAGGGGGAAGCATGCATTCACGATTTAAAATACTCGACTCATTTTTGTTAGAGCACCAAATTTATTGGCGTTCAGAGCCTTTTCACCTATGCCAAACTCAACAGCAGCCGTGGAAAGAGGTCAATCGTCCACTCGTTGATTGGTTAGAAAGCTTAGATAATGAAAGCATTCAAACCTTAAAAGAGCAGCCTCAGCTTTTGATTGAGGAACTGACTCGTTTCCTACCTGAATTAGAAACTGCTACCCAAAACATCCAGTTCGATAACACTGCTTTGGTTGGTTTAGACCTCCCACGTGGTACTGCTGATGGTATTCCTGGCCGAAAGCTACATCAAATTGTCGCAATGGGCGAGGCTGCATTATGCCATCACCATGGCAAAGAGTGGCTCGAGTGGTGTTCTGGTAAAGGCTTTCTTGGTCGAATCCTATCTCAGCAATCGGATCAAAAAGTCACTAGCTTTGAATGGCAGCAATCGTTATGCGAAAGCGGACAAAAGATTGCGGATGACCAGAAGTTAGCGATGGATTTTGTTCAAGGAGATGCGTTTTCAGACAAGGCCGATGACGTGTTTAATTCGTACCAACATGCCGTGGCCCTTCATGCTTGTGGTGATCTTCATGTTGAGCTAGTTAAAAAGTCAGTGTCACATGGGCTACCAGCGGTCACTATTTCTCCTTGTTGTTATCATCTTATTCGAGACGAAAACTATCAAGCGATGTCTTCTATCGCGAAAAGCTCAGCATTAACGTTAAGTAAGAGCGACTTGAGAATCCCGCTTCAAGAAACCGTTACTGGTGGTGAAAGAGTAAAAAGACATCGTCAACTAGAGATGAGCTATCGTCTAGGCTTCAGCCAGTTGCTTAAGGCTGAACTTAACATTGACGAATACATTCCTGTACCGAGCATCAAAAAATCAGAGTTAGCTGAGGGTTTTGAATCTTTCTGCCGTTGGGCATCTGAAGTGAAAGAGCTATCGCTGGGCTCAGATATTGATTTTGACTCTTATTTGATTCAAGGCGAAGCGCTTTTCTGGGAAATGGAAAAGCTGAGTTTGGTTCAACAAGTCTTTAGACGACCATTAGAGATATGGCTGGCTTTAGATCGCGCTATCTATCTGCAAGAGCAAGGTTATGAAGCTACGATTGAAGAGTTCTGTGAACGCAGTATTACGCCAAGAAATCTATTGATTCATGGGGTTAAAATCGAGCGCTAGTGGTAAACTGTACTGTTACGTGTTTTTACGAACTAAATCCATTAATGCAAAAAAGCCAGCGCGACATAATGTCGTACTGGCTTTTTGTTTAATGTGTATGAGTTAACTGAACGCTTCAACGAGAAGATTATTGCGTTCAGTTAGTCATTACATCATTAGTTAAACATTGCGATTGCTTCTGCTGGGTCTACGTATTCAAGGTCAAAGCTTTCTGCAACTTCTTTACAAGTTACTTTACCGTGAATAACGTTTAGACCTTCTAGGAAGCCTTCATCAGATAGAAGTGCTTCGCGGTAGCCTTTGTTCGCTAGCTTAACAATGTAAGGAAGTGTTGCATTGTTTAGTGCGTAAGTTGAAGTACGAGCAACAGCGCCAGGCATGTTTGCAACACAGTAGTGAACTACGTCATCAACAATGTAAGTTGGGTCTGCGTGAGTGGTTGCGTGAGAAGTCTCGAAACAACCGCCTTGGTCGATTGCAACATCAACAACTGCTGAACCTGGCTTCATCTTAGCGATGTGCTCTTTTGTAACCAATTTTGGAGCTGCTGCGCCAGGAATTAGTACTGCACCAATTACTAGGTCTGCTTCTAGAACATGCTTCTCAATGGCGTCTTCAGTAGAATAAACCACTTTTGCGCGACCTTGGAATTCTTCATCAAGTCGACGCAGTGTATCTACGTTACGGTCAAGAATTGTAACATCGGCGCGAAGGCCTACAGCCATACGTGCTGCGTTAGCACCTACAACACCGCCACCAACAACAACAACTTTTGCTGGTTCAACACCTGGAACGCCACCAAGAAGAAGACCACAACCACCGTTAGATTTCTCTAATGTTTGTGCACCTGCTTGAATAGACATACGACCAGCTACTTCAGACATTGGTGCTAATAGTGGCAAGCGACCCATATTATCTGTTACAGTCTCATAGGCTACGCAGACAGCTTTGCTCTTGATAAGCTCTTCAGTTTGTGGAAAATCTGGTGCAAGGTGTAAATAGGTAAATAATATTTGCCCTTCGCGAAGCATAGCTCGCTCGACAGCTTGAGGTTCTTTAACCTTTACAATCATCTCTGCTTTCGCGAAAACGTCAGCAGCAGTAGGAAGAATGGATGCGCCTACAGCGATGTAATCATCGTCTGAAAAACCGATACCAGTACCGGCATTGGTTTCTACAAAAACTTGGTGGCCGTGTGAGATTAGTTCTCTCACGCTAGCTGGGGTCATACCAACGCGGTATTCGTGGTTCTTGATTTCCTTAGGTACGCCAATGATCATCCTGACTCCTCATTTTATTTTGGTTGTTTTATCTATGTGTAGGGTAATTCTGTCGAATTAATATCTAGTATAGATAGGTTTAGATAAAATTTGATACTGAATATTAAAAAGTTGTAGTATATTTTTTTGCAAGGAAGTAATAAGGTGGAATAAAAAATGGCAGACAATTATAAGAAGCCGTCCAAGGAACTAGATCGTATTGACCGCAACATTCTTAATGAGTTGCAAAAAGACGGTCGTATCTCAAACGTTGAACTCTCAAAACGAGTAGGACTTTCTCCAACTCCATGTCTTGAACGTGTTCGTCGTTTAGAACGTCAAGGTTACATTACTGGGTACACAGCGTTGCTGAACCCACAGTACCTTGATGCTTCACTTTTAGTGTTTGTTGAAATTACGTTGAACCGTGGTGCGCCAGATGTGTTCGAACAATTCAACACCGCTGTGCAGAAACTGGATGACATCCAAGAGTGTCATTTAGTGTCGGGTGATTTTGACTATCTTCTAAAAACACGTGTATCTGATATGGGTGCTTACCGTAAGCTACTGGGTGATACGTTACTTCGTCTACCGGGCGTAAACGACACTCGAACTTACGTAGTAATGGAAGAAGTGAAACAAACCAATCAACTTGTGATTAAAACTCGTTAGTCACAATTGGTGAAATGAAAGAAAGCGGACATTTGTTCCGCTTTCTTGCTTTCTGGAATTGGGTTTTTCTGTTTGATATGGTTAAATCAACAGTAGTTTCATTGAAACGAGCGGCTTTGGCCGCTCGAGATGTTTTTATCCCGTTTAATTATTAAGTTGGTTTATGTTCAAGCAGAGCAGTAATAAAGTAGAAACAATCATTAAAACGAGTGAAGAGCCTCAGTCTCCTCGTTTGAGTGGTTCTCAACGTCTCAAAGAGTGCAGTCTGATTCTCGGTGTTCTCTTCTCTATTCTACTTGCCGTTGCGTTATTAACTTTTAGTCCTGCAGACCCATCTTGGTCGCAAACGGCGTGGGGTGGTGACATTCAAAATGCGGGTGGCTACCTAGGTGCTTGGTTGGCGGATACGCTTTTCTTCGTATTTGGCTCTTTGGCTTACCCTCTGCCTATCTTAGTGACGGTTGCTGCGTGGGTTTTATTCCGCAAACGTAATGAAGACGAGCAGATCGACTTCATGCTGTGGGGCACTCGCTTACTTGGCCTGACTATCCTAATTCTTACGAGTTGTGGTTTAGCGGATATCAACTTTGACGACATCTGGTACTTTTCATCCGGTGGCGTGGTAGGTGACGTTTTAACAAGCCTTGCACTTCCAACGTTGAATGTTCTTGGTAGTACGCTGGTTCTTCTTTTCTTATGGGGTGCTGGTTTCACTCTATTAACCGGTATCTCTTGGCTAAGCATTGTGGAATGGTTGGGTGAATGTGCCATCAAATTTTTCACGTCTACTGTTAATAAGGCTCGTGGCCAAGACCAAGAGCTGCTTGAGCCTCAATTAAGAGAATCAGCAGACCGCGATTTAATCGAAGAACGTCATCAGCAGCATCAAGCGCCAACTTACCGCGATGTTCCTGCTATAGAAGGCAACAAAGAATCAACAGAGCATGATCCGCTAGATCCTGCGATGAGTTTTTCTGCGACCAATGAGTCGGCAGACGTGGCGACAAATGCGCGAGACAATGCTGCATCGCCGAAGCGTCATTACAATATTCATATGCCTGTCGATGCTCCTGCGAAACAAGAAGCTCCTGTTCATGAAGAACCTCAGGTTCAGCCTCAAGCGGTAATTGAGTCAGAGCAAACGATCCCTGCAGCAGCTGTTTACCAAGCGCCAGAAGAACCGCTAGAAGAAGGTATTGAGCGCTCTAAACAGTTGAATGCAACGATAGAGCAGCTAGAAAATGCGGCCATGTATGAAGATGACCTAGCAGAACAAGATCAGGTTGACGCGCATGATTCTCAGGTTGCTTACCAACAATACATGCAGAACGAACAACCAGAAGTTGGCCCTGCTCATGCTGACCTTAGAAGTGCTGAACCAGAATTAGATAGCTCACCACAAGTAAATGGCGAATTTGGTTCTGAAGATGTTCAACCTGAATCTTTATACGCTTCACCTATGGGCGAGCCAGAAGCAACCGTGGAAGACGATTTCTCTGCACAACCTTCACCGTTTGATGTTACGGAAGAGCAAAGCTACCAACAGGGCTCAGAGCTTGAATCAGAACAGGCTGAAGCTGAATTAGCTGACGCAGCATTAATCGAAGAACAGTTTGAACCTTTCCCTTATCAAGAAGAACATTCAGAACCTGAACAGCCAACAGCACAAAACCTAGAGCCAACTGTTGATCTTCCTTGGGAAGAAGTAACGGAAGAAGAACCTGCGCATCAAGATCAAGATCAAGATCAAGATGTCGCCGCATTCCAAAGCATTGTTTCTGAAGCCCAAGCGAATATGGCAGCGGCGCAGAATCCGTTCTTGGTTCAACAAGATGTTAATTTACCTAAGCCTGCTGAGCCATTACCCACGCTTGAATTGTTATTCCACCCTGAAAAGCGTGAAACCTTTATTGACCGTGATGCGCTAGAGGCAATTGCTCGTCTTGTTGAATCTAAGCTAGCGGACTACAAGATCAAAGCAGACGTTGTCGACATTTTCCCAGGTCCAGTAATCACTCGATTCGAACTTGATCTGGCTCCAGGTGTGAAAGTAAGCCGTATTTCTGGCCTTTCTATGGACTTAGCGCGTTCGCTCTCTGCATTGGCAGTACGTGTCGTAGAAGTGATTCCGGGTAAACCTTATGTTGGCTTAGAACTGCCGAATATGAGTCGCCAAACGGTATTCTTCTCAGACGTGGTTGCTAGCCCTCAGTTCCAAGAAGCGAAATCGCCAACGACAGTGGTTCTAGGACAAGACATCGCTGGTGAAGCCGTTATTGCTGATCTATCGAAAATGCCTCACGTTCTGGTTGCAGGTACAACCGGTTCTGGTAAGTCGGTAGGTGTGAACGTAATGATTTTGAGTATGCTTTACAAAGCATCACCGGAAGATGTTCGCTTCATCATGATCGACCCGAAAATGCTTGAGCTATCGGTTTATGAGGGTATTCCTCATCTATTGTCTGAAGTGGTAACCGACATGAAAGATGCGTCGAACGCCCTTCGTTGGTGTGTTGGCGAGATGGAACGACGTTATAAGCTGATGTCAGCATTAGGCGTTCGTAACATTAAAGGTTACAACGATAAGCTTAAGATGGCAGCGGAAGCGGGTCACCCAATTCACGATCCACTGTGGAAGCCGGGCGACAGCATGGACCCAGAAGCGCCATTGCTTGAGAAACTGCCTTACATTGTGGTTATCGTTGATGAATTTGCCGACCTAATCATGGTGGTTGGTAAGAAGGTTGAAGAACTGATTGCACGTTTGGCACAAAAAGCACGTGCGGCGGGTGTTCACTTGATCCTAGCGACGCAACGTCCATCAGTGGATGTTATTACTGGTCTTATTAAAGCGAACATTCCAACCCGTGTGGCCTTTACCGTATCAACTAAAACGGATTCACGAACTATCCTTGACCAAGGTGGTGCGGAATCACTATTGGGCATGGGTGATATGCTTTACTTGCCTCCTGGTTCTAGCCATACAACTCGTGTTCACGGTGCCTTTGCATCTGATGACGATGTACACGCAGTCGTGAATAACTGGAAAGCGCGTGGTAAGCCAAACTATATTGATGAAATCACCAACGGCGAACAAACTCCAGAAACCTTGCTTCCGGGTGAGAAGATGGAAGGTGATGAAGAGGTCGATCCTCTGTTTGATCAGGTGGTAGAACACGTTGTTCATTCACGTCGTGGCTCAGTTTCAGGTGTACAGCGTCGATTCAAGATTGGCTACAACCGTGCTGCACGTATTGTCGAGCAACTTGAAGCTCAAGGTATCGTAAGTGCTCCAGGTCATAACGGTAACCGAGAAGTCTTAGCACCAGCGCCACCAAAAGATTAGTTCCGGTAGGAACTCATAACTATTCAGTCGGTCAAATCGAAAATATGACCGACTTATGTTCTAACAGGATTATTGATGAAAAAAGTATTCGCACTTTTATTTATGAGCTTCTCAGTGTTTGCTTCTCCGAAAGAAGAGTTGAGTAGCCGCTTGGCATTAAACGCAGGCTTCAGCGCTGACTTTAAACAAGTCGTAACCAGCCCTGATGGTGATGTTGTTATGGAAGGTGAGGGCACGGTAGAGATTGCACGCCCAAGCCTGTTCCGCTGGGAGACCACGTTCCCTGATGAAAACTTGTTGGTATCTGATGGCCAAAGCTTGTGGTACTACAGCCCGTTCATTGAGCAAGTGAGCATTTATTGGCAAGAGCAAGCGACATCACAGACACCTTTTGTCCTGCTTACACGAAACCAAGAAAGTGATTGGGATAATTATAATGTGGCGCAAACGGGTAACCAATTCACGCTAACGCCAACTGCTGTCGATTCTAATCAGGGTGACTTCCAGATTAATATCACCGAAAAGGGCATTGTTCAGGGCTTTAATGTGATTGAACAAGACGGTCAAAAAGGTGAGTTTACCTTTAGCAATGTTGATTTGGGTAAACCTGCAGCAGACCGCTTTACTTTTGTGGCACCGGAAGGTGTCGAGGTCGACGACCAAAGAAACTGATCTAAACAAGCAGATCGTTTGGTAGTACGTCGATAGGCATTAATGCCATCAACGAATCAAGAGATTGCAATTGAGTAATTACAGCTTAGATTTTGCGGGGGACGAAGATTTTCGTCCCCTTGCTGCTCGTATGAGACCGGAAACTGTCGAACAGTACATCGGTCAGCAGCATATATTAGGCCCAGGTAAACCACTTCGCAGAGCGTTGGAAGCGGGCCATATCCACTCGATGATTTTGTGGGGGCCTCCGGGCACCGGTAAAACGACGTTAGCCGAAGTTGCAGCAAACTATGCGAATGCTGAAGTGGAACGCGTATCGGCGGTAACCTCGGGCGTAAAAGACATTCGTATTGCAATTGAAAAAGCGCGCGAGAACAAGCAAGCAGGGCGCAGAACCATCCTGTTTGTGGACGAAGTCCATCGCTTTAACAAAAGTCAGCAAGATGCTTTTCTGCCTCATATCGAAGATGGCACCGTGACCTTTATTGGTGCGACGACAGAAAACCCATCTTTTGAACTGAACAACGCTTTGTTGTCACGTGCGCGTGTCTACAAACTGACGTCCCTGAACACAGATGATATTTCTCTTGTCATTCGCCAAGCGATTGAAGATAAGCAACGTGGGTTAGGTGATGTGCCTGTTGATTTTGCTGATAATGTTTTAGATCGCCTTGCAGAACTGGTTAACGGCGACGCGCGTATGTCGCTTAACTACCTTGAACTGCTGTATGACATGGCAGAAGACAACAATAAAGGCGAGAAAGCGATAACCTTGCAGTTGTTGGCTGAAGTGGCTGGTGAGAAAGTCGCTCGTTTCGATAACAAGGGTGATATTTGGTACGACCTAATCTCCGCGGTTCATAAGTCAATTCGTGGCTCAAACCCTGATGCGGCCTTGTACTGGTCAGCTCGAATGATTGCTGCGGGTTGTGATCCTTTGTATATCGTTAGACGCTTGCTGGCGATTGCTTCTGAAGATATCGGTAACGCTGATCCTCGCGCCATGCAGGTCGCAATGTCCGCTTGGGACTGCTTCACTCGAATTGGTCCTGCCGAAGGGGAGCGTGCTATTGCACAGGCGGTTGTTTATCTCGCGTGTGCACCAAAGAGTAACGCCGTTTACACCGCTTGGAAGCAAGCGTTAACGGATGCACACAATCTGCCTGAGTATGAAGTTCCTCATCATTTACGAAATGCACCTACAACTTTGATGAAGGACATGGGCTACGGGCAAGAATACCGTTATGCTCATGACGAACCAGGAGCCTACGCCGCTGGTGAAAAGTATCTGCCTCCTGAAATGGGAGAGAAGCAATACTATTTCCCAACAAAACGAGGCTTAGAGACCAAAATTGGCGAGAAGCTAGATTATCTGGCGGATTTGGACGCAAAAAGCCCACAAAAACGCTATGAAAAGTAGTCTTTTTTGGATATCGTTACCTAGTCATAAAATTTCAATTAAATCGTTATAAATTGGTCGAAATAACACCAGTTTTAGGGGTTTAGCAGTGATTCAGTAGCAAGCTACTGAATATTCAAATAACTAAAGCATAGGATTAGCAATGCTGGATTCTAAATTACTTCGAGCTGAGCTGGATGAAACAGCGGCAAAATTAGCACGTCGAGGCTTCACCCTTGATGTAGAGACAATTCGTGAACTTGAAGAAAAACGTAAGTCCCTTCAGATGAAAACTGAAGAGCTACAAGCGTTACGTAACTCTCGATCGAAGTCCATTGGTCAAGCGAAAGCAAAAGGCGACCATGAAGAAGCTGAGCGTATCCTTGCAGAAGTAGGCAACTTAGGCGCAGAACTAGACCAAGCTAAAGTAGCATTGGCTGATCTTCAATCTGAGCTAGAAACGATCACAATGTCTATTCCTAACCTACCTGATGCAGAAGTGCCAGATGGTAAAGATGAAGACGATAACGTAGAAGTTTCTCGTTGGGGTCAACCTAAGACTTACGACTTTGAAGTGAAAGATCACGTCGATCTTGGCGAAATGTCTGGCGGTCTTGATTTTGCTAGCGCAGTTAAAATCTCGGGTTCTCGTTTCATCGTGATGAAAGGCAAATTTGCACGTCTACACCGTGCTATTGCTCAGTTCATGCTGGACCTTCACACTGATGAGCACGGCTACACAGAAATGTACGTACCGTATCTAGTGAACCACGATAGCCTTTACGGTACTGGTCAACTTCCTAAGTTCGGCGAAGACTTGTTCCACACAAGCCCGCTAACTGAGCAAGTAAGTGACGTACCTCTTAAGACTCTATCGCTTATCCCTACTGCGGAAGTACCGGTAACGAACATGGTTCGTGACACGATCACTGATGAAGCTGAACTGCCACTTAAGATGACAGCTCACACGCCGTGTTTCCGTTCTGAAGCGGGTTCTTATGGTCGTGACACTCGTGGTCTTATCCGTATGCACCAATTCGATAAAGTTGAATTAGTACAAATCACTAAGCCAGAAGACTCAATGGCAGCGCTTGAAGAGCTAACTGGCCACGCTGAGAAAGTACTTCAACTTCTAGAGCTTCCTTACCGTAAAGTGATTCTATGTACAGGTGACATGGGCTTCGGTTCTGCGAAAACTTACGACTTAGAAGTATGGGTTCCAGCACAAGAGACTTACCGTGAGATTTCTTCTTGTTCAAACATGTGGGATTTCCAAGCGCGTCGTATGCAAGCTCGTTTCCGTCGTAAAGGCGAGAAAAAACCTGAACTTGTACACACACTAAACGGTTCTGGTCTTGCTGTTGGTCGTACTATGGTTGCTATCCTTGAGAACAACCAAGAAGCAGATGGCCGTATTGCTATCCCAGAAGTACTTCAACCATACATGGGCGGCGTAACGCACATCGGTTAATTAGATTGATTAAGCATTAGGTTACTTATAAAACCCAGCCAACAGGCTGGGTTTTTTATTGCCTATAGAATAGTGCAGTGGCGAGAAATAAATAATTTTTGTTACCTATGTGTAATAGTGTTTTATTGATTTTGATAATTATTACAATCCTTAAATGTGGCTATAATATGCTCTTACCGCGGTAGGTATAGATTTTCTCGTTCAAATACTGAGGAGGGCTTATGGCCGTAGGATGGGCTGGTGACGATAGTGTCAGCCAGCAAATACAAAATACCATTGATGATGAGATCTCTCGTGTAAGAGGAAACCTTCGAGGTGGTGAGGGTTTGCGTTATTGTGATGAGTGTGGTGATGAGATTCCGGAACAAAGACGACGCGCGATCAAAGGCGTTCGTTTGTGTATAGAATGTCAGTCAATATTAGAGCATGACGCACATCGACATTCATTGTTTAACCGTCGAGCAAGTAAAGATAGCCAATTACGTTAAACTGACGGTTACCTTCAAGCAGTTAAGGCCTTACTTTTATGTAAGGCCTTTTAGTTGTGCGCCGAGCATGGCGTTGATCTAGGAGGTGAAAGTCCTCTACGGGCTCAG
>NZ_JBFSSD010000083.1:0-10465 GCF_041466145.1 Vibrio sp. 10N.239.312.D08
TGATCTTATTCTTCGTGCTGAAGGATTAGAATGCGGTGTTCATGACACGCTTACTCTTAAAATAAAAGAAGTCATGAAAAAGACTGCGTTAAGTAGATCCTCTATTTATCGCAAGATAAGTGAGGGCTCATTTCCTAAGCCCGCACCTATAGGAGAAAGAGCTGTTGCTTGGCTCGACAATGAAGTGGAAGAGTGGATGACAGAGTGTTTAAATCAGCGATGACTGACAGCTAATAATGTCGGTGAACAACAAAGATTGAAACTTTTCTGTTACGCGGGGCTGATTGCTACGTGACGCTATAACAAAGAATTGACAATAAAGATCAAAACTCAATGCCACTCAATAGGCTCACTCAAAGCAAAAAGTTACAATAAAGTTCGAAACTTTTCGATGCTTTTTGTCTATTCTGTCTTTTGTTGTAGCAAGCTTTTGCCCCAATACGAGTTACGAGCACATCTGAAGCTGCAATACTTACCTCTCAAATTCGTTGAGTAAACTTATAACCAACACCATAAACAGAGCGAATTGGTGATTCGCCCGTAGAGACTTGGCCTACTTTTTTACGAATATTCTTGATGTGAGTGTCGATGTTGCGATCCGATACATCAGCCGTGTCTGAATAAGCCCGATTTAAGATATCGTCACGGCTGAACACTCGACCTGTGTTCTCAAGAAACAGTTTTAGGATCTTGAACTCTTGTGGCGTCAGGTCAATTAAAGCTCCTTCAAAGCGAACTTCAAACTCATCAGGCTTCATTTCAAAACCAGAGTCGATGATCATGGATGCTTGCTGATTTGCCGAATTTATCGGTGTCACTCGGCGCAGCACCGTTTTGATGCGGGCGATGACTTCGCGTGGACTGAATGGTTTACAGATATAATCATCGGCGCCAAACTCAAGCCCCAGCAGTCGGTCAATCTCTTCGCTTTTTGCCGTAATCATAATAATTGGCAGTTGAGAAAATGCCCGAACCTGTTTACAAATATCCATGCCATCGGTATCTGGCAGCATTAAATCAAGCAGCATCATATCAACATGGTGAGTTCTGATATGGTTGATGACGTTTGAACCACTCGCGAGATGTGTTGCTTCAAAGCCATTGTTTTGGCAATACGCCACCAGAACTTCTGCGATATGAGCTTCATCCTCGACAATCAAAACTTGAGGTTTCGTCATAGGTTTACTTCCTTAAACAGTGGTAATCGGATGGTCACTTTTAGGCCGCCAAGTGGGGAATTACTAGCAATAACAATGCCTTGATGCGCTTCGGCAATTTGTTTACACAGAGCCAAGCCTAGCCCTGAACCGCCATGTTCGCGGTTTCGAGAGGACTCGACTCTGAAGAAACGATCAAACAATTTGTTGTGCATCTCAACAGGTACGCTTGGCGCCGAGTCTTGTAAGACTAATGTGAGGTCTTGATCTTCAATCTGAGCAATTAGGTTCACTTGCCCTTTAGCATGCGTATATCGGTAGCTGTTTTCCAATAAATTAGTAAATAGCTGCTTCAGGCGGTCACTATCGCCAAGTATCTGACAACGTTCATTGTTTAGCAGGGGGGTTAACGTCGAACAGTTAACAGAAAGTGGCTTTTGATCGAGTTTTGCTTCAAATCCGCTCAACACTTCCAGTAACAATTGTACTGGCTGCACCACCTCTTTTTTATAGGAGAGTCCACCGACATCGGTGATAGAGAGTTGGTACAGGTCGTTAACGATGCGGCTTAATGAATCCACCTGATCCACCATTAGTTGAATGCGCTTTTCATCGGCTTGGAAAACCCCATCTTGAATGGCCATCAGTTGTCCACGCATCACGGTTAATGGTGTCTTAAGCTCGTGCGAAACATCCGACATCCATACCGATCGGTTATTTTGGTTTTGCTCTAAGGTTTGCGCCAGAATATTCACGTTTTCCGCCAGATGAGCAATTTCATCTTTGCTCTGTTTCTCAACGCGAACTTGATAATCGCCTCGAATCATTCGATAGGTACCAGATATAAGGCGACTGATGGGTGAGACAAGATGTCGCGAGAAAACCCATGCAGTAACAAATGACAGAACAACCACAGCAAGTGCGATGGTGTAGTAATTTCTGGTTTGTTTGGCCAGAAACTCATTCTCTGCACTGTAGCTATTAATTTGAGCGGGTATGAATGAGAGGTAGCCCACTAAGTTACCATTATGCAGAATGCGCTGGTTGCGCGCATCGGGGTGAAACTCTTTACGCCCGATCACCACCTCTTTATTGGCATCAAAAAGACTCACTCGTCTCGGTACGTGAAGTAAGCGACCCAAGCTATATTCGCTCTCCGCCTCTTGTGTTGATTGGTCTGCTTTTCGATGAAAGTTAGCAATACTTTTCCACAATGCGTCATCTTGTTTTAACGACTCCCAGCTCTTTTCTTGGTCGTAAAAAAGAGTCAATTGCTCTTGTAGCGCGGCAACATGCTTTAATTCCTCAGCTTCCACGTAATCATTGAAACCCGTAGATAAGTTATGCGTGACCAGCAGCAACATTAATCCCACCGATGTAAAGCTAGTCACACAGAAAGTGAAGAAGAATTTGTAGAGTAGTTTCAATGTTCTGTCCTAGTAAAGGTTCGCCACACACACCATAAGGAATGGGGCGTTTTTGGTTTAATCTCGCGCTAGTGCTTCTACTGGATCGAGTTTGGCGGCATTGCTCGCGGGTAGAAATCCAAAGACAACGCCAATTAAAGTCGAGCAACTGAATGCTGCGATGATAGAACTTGTTGAATAAATCATTCGAATGTCACTACCCATATACCCTAATGCAAAGCCAACAAAGTAAGCCAAGCCTATTCCCATCAAGCCACCTAAAACACAGACTAACACAGCTTCAATCAGAAATTGGCGCAGGATGTCGGTTTGTCTGGCTCCGACGGCCATACGAATGCCTATCTCCCTCGTGCGCTCGGTAACGGACACCAACATAATATTCATTACCCCAATTCCGCCAACAACCAGCGAGATAAAGGCGATGGCTGAGATGAGCATGGTCATGGTTGATGAGGTTTTCTCAATGTTTTGGCGAATAGCGTCTGTATTGACTGTAAAGAAATCCTCGGCACCATGACGCGCTTTGATGAGCGTGATAATCGCCTGTTCAGCCGCTGAACTTGATACCTCGTCATTGAGTCTTACCGTAATGTCGTTAACATAGCTTTGGTTCAGTAATCGGCCCGATACTGTCGAGTAGGGGAGCCAAACATTCAACGTATCGCTGCTGGTAAGGCTATCATCTTGCTCTGCGGTGACACCGATGACGCGCACAGGCAATTGACCAAGAAAGATGACCTTACCAATCGGGTCCTCCCCCTGAAATACATCGGTTACGACATTGGCGTCAATGATCGCCACTTGCTCGAGCGAATCGATACTCTCTTGACTGAAAAACTGCCCTTTATCGAGCTCAAGCCCCTTAACTCGAAAGTAGTCTAAACCCACTCCCTCAACGCTTCCTGTATGCGCTTCACTGGCATAACGAATGGCACCATTCGCTCGTACTGTTGGTGTCACGCTATCAACAAATGCAAAGTTTTCGAGCACTTTGGCATCATCCGCAGTAAGCGTTCGGATACGACCCGAGTGTTTATCACCCCTGCCAGTTCCGGGTTTTATCTCTATCGTGTTGGTGCCCATGTTTGCCATGTTCTCAAGGATGGTTTGCTGGGAGCCAGTACCCATTGCCACAACCGATACCACCGAGGCGATACCGATGATGATCCCTAACATGGTCAGAAAGGTTCGTAGACGGTTGTTAGACATCGCAAGCAACGCCATCTTAAACGCCTCTAGATAGCGAAAAATGCTGAGTTGTTTGTTGTGATCTTGGATCGCGTTGTTCTCTTTAGCGACAACGTTTGATTTAGGTTTATCGTGGTTTTGCTGGTCTTGGATGATTTGACCATCTTTGATCTCAATGACTCGATCAGCAAACGCGGCAACCTTAGGGTCGTGAGTAACAAGAATGATGGTATGTCCGTCAGCGTGAAGCTCCTGAATAAGTTGCATCATCTCTTTGCCGCTGTGACTATCGAGCGCACCTGTCGGTTCGTCAGCAAGGATCACATCGCCACCATTGACCAGTGCTCGGGCGACACTCACACGCTGCTGCTGACCACCACTTAATTGATTGGGCTTATGATCAAGGCGCTCCTCTAAACCCAATCGAGTGAGTAGCTGCTCGGCTTTCTCACGGCGTTGCTCTTTGGTTGTATTCGCATACAAAGCAGGGATCTCTGCATTCTCAAGCGCCGTTAAGTCACTCAGTAGATGATAGCGCTGGAAAATAAAGCCGAAGTTTTCTCGTCTTAGTTGTGCAAGCTGATCAGCATCCATATTTGAGACATCCTGACCATCAATCAGATATTGGCCTTGGGATGGTTTATCAAGACAACCAAGAATGTTCATCAATGTAGATTTTCCTGAGCCAGAAGCGCCGATAATCGCCACCATCTCGCCTCGATTTATCGCTAGGTCAATGTTGTTCAGCACAGTGAGTGCTTGATTGCCAGATTGGAACGCTCGGCTCACGCCTTTGATTTCTAGTAGTGGATTATTCATCGCTTACATCCTCATTGGGCCTTGGCCGCGTATGGGCATATCGCTAGACGCGGTTGACGAGGCTTGACCAACCACCACCTCATCTCCCTCTTGAAGGCCAGATGTTATTTCTGCATATATATTATTGTTAAGCCCAACTTCGACCTGTCTTAGCTCCACTTTTCCACCTTGAATAACAGGAACTTGAAAGCCATCTTTGCCAGAGTTTTGTAGTATTTGCGCTGGGATCATCAAAGCATCATCCGCACTATCAAGAACAATCGACACCTGAGCTGTCATGCCAATGCGTAAGAGTCTGTCTGGGTTTTGCACCTCGAAGCGTGCGTTGTAGTAGATCGCATCGCTGTCGCCAATTTCTAGATTGCTATCATCACCGTTCATTAAGGTCGGGCCCGGTTCAATTGAGCGTAATACGCCACTAAAGCGTGTATCTGACTCGCCAAGAATCGAAAAGTAAGCCTGTTGCTCCTCACTGACATGGATAACATCCGCCTCAGAAATTTGAGCACGGACCACCATGGTATCGAGATCGGCAATCTCAACAATGGATGGGGTAGATTGATTGGTGTTGACCGTTTGTCCTTCCTCTACTGAAACGTACACCACAGTGCCACTCATTGGGGCATCAATCGTGGTGTAGCTCAGATTTAGACGAGCAGTATCGACGTTGATTTCGGCTTTCTGTTTTTCTGCAACTAGCTGATCTAATTCAGCTTCGTAGATAGCAAGCTCTGCTTCAGCACTGTCGTAATCCGCTTGTGATGACGCCTTGTTACTTAGCATCGACTTATAGCGCTCAAAGGTGGAGGTTGATTTCTTGATCATGGCTTGCTTAGCACGAATTTGCGCCTCGATAGAGTCGAGAGAAGCAAGCGCTTCTTTTAGCTCATTTTGTTGAGTGAGGCTGTCTATCTGTCCGATCAACTCTCCTTGCTGGACTTCTTGACCTAACTCGACAGCAATTTGTTCAATTTCTCCGGAGACTTGAGCACCGACGTTAACCAATTTATTTGGGTAAAGCACACCATTGCTCAGCACGACATCCTTGATGTTGCCTCTACGCACCATGTCAGTGGTGTACACCATTTCTTGTTGAGCGTTCTGAGCTTGGTAGTAGTATGCGCCGCTACCTATAGAGCCAATCATCAAGCATGTAATAATCGCTTTGGTTAGTTTTTTCATCATATCCCCTGAAAGGTTAAGTCGGCTGAATGAACGTTGCCTTGATTGATGATGAAATAATAACTAACAAAGATAGGGGGAAAATGAAGTGCGGTAATTTTTAAATAACTGAATAGTAAAGGTTAATTTGAATTGTGAAGAGATAATGAAGATTATGGTGTGTGCTATGAGACTATAATAAGTATTCGCTATTGATAACCGAAAGATTAGATGCAGATATCTGCCATTTAATGGAATGGAGCTTTTATTCTAAATCATTTTTGTCCGTGCGACCTCAGGTCGCACGGACAATAACAAGTTAGGAGCAGTCATAAACTGCAGTCTCATTCGAAGCGATTAAAAAAGCACTTCTAAACGAGATGTTAGAAGTGCTAATTATTGAGTAAATTTAATAAACTTCTTATACCCAGACTTGATCAAATACTCGGTACATGTTGCCACCTAAGAACTTGCTGCAGTCTTCTTCTGAGTATCCATTTTCAAGCATGGT
Source organism: Vibrio sp. 10N.239.312.D08 (assembly GCF_041466145.1). Lineage (NCBI taxonomy): Bacteria > Pseudomonadati > Pseudomonadota > Gammaproteobacteria > Vibrionales > Vibrionaceae > Vibrio > Vibrio sp. 10N.239.312.D08. The sequence goes on from NZ_JBFSSD010000083.1 coordinate 6,264, forward strand.
ATCAATTAGAGCTGCAACAATTTGATATGGTGCTGGGGTAGGAAACCCTTTTGCTCCTACAGCGGCACTATAGCCACCATCAGGGAATACGTTCTGCCCCATTTGTGTTTGAATAATAGACGCTGTAAAATTGATGTTCGGGATATAGTCTGAACCGAAGCCAACGTGGTCTATACCGACTAAGTTGACCATATAATCAATATGTCGAAATAATTGTTCAGTCGTCAATATATCTGGGTTAGATGTATCCATAAAGGCAGCCACCATATTTATTGAGCAAACCCCACCGGTTGCCGCAACACCTTTAATCACAGTGTCAGAAAGGCTTCTCTGATAATCGGCAATGGCTTTCGCACCTGAATGCGAAGAAATGACAGGTTGGCTACTGCGTTCAATCGCATCTAAGGAGGTTCGTTCGCCAGTATGGCTTACATCAACAGGCATACCGTATCGGTTATAAGCGTCGACAAGTTTTTTTCCATATTCAGTTAGACCACGGTTCTCAATTTCGAAGCAGCCATCACCCACATCATTACGTTGATTATATGCCAATAAACAGTAACCATAGCCCATCTCACGCCATAGTCCTACGCGATCAACATCACCACCAAATATTTGAGTACCTTGGTGAGTGAAGTAAATACCCAATTTGTTTTGTTTTACCGCTTCATCAATATCTTTGGTAGTGCGGATCATCATATAGTCGTCTGGGCGTTCTTTCATTTTGCTTAGGTAGAACTGAGCGCCTTTCATAATGCCTTCAACCGAGGCATCTAACGAGTCTGCGGAAGGACATGCTGCTAGTACCTTGAATCCAGCGGCTTTGCACTTGTCCATTTCATCATGGAATTCTGGTGCTTCAGGTGAAGACCATTGAGAGGGCCAAAGACCGGAAAAAAGGCTGTCAATAGCCATAGAATCTCGAACAATTTTTTTTGCACGTTCAGATGCAGGATATTTGTGTGTTCGTTGAGGGATTTTTGAATAATCTTTTATTTCAAATTCTGGTAATTTTGGTGCACCTGACTTTGTCGCTTTATCATTACTTGGTTCGATTTCAGATTTGTTGTCCATATTTGAAATTTTCCTTAACAGTGTTAGCTTCTATAAAATATAAATATGTTGGAAGTTTGGAAGTAAAGATAGGTACGGATTTATATCAAACGGAGTGTTAAGCCCTTTGTACGCACCTTTTTATGCACCTTTTTTATAAATAAACTACGCCCAATGACATGATAAAAACGTGATTTATGTCGAATATTTTTGGCAAATCTATCTAAATGTTACCTCAATTAGAAAATTCATTTAAAAGTATTATATGTGACACTTTAAGAAATTATCGAAGAGGTGAGATAAAAAAGCGATACCTGAGTATCGCTTTCTATAGTCTGATTTATCATTGATTAGGTGAATTAACGTCGAATGGCTTCGCCTGCTTTAACGTCTGTATCTAGTTGTGTGTTGTTGACAACGATTTTGCCGTTAACCAATAACCAATGTACGCCTACGGCTGGGTGGTTAGGATCTTGGTAGGTGCCCACATCAGCGATAGTTTCTGGGTCGAATACCACGATATCTGCGTCCATATTAGTTTGGATTCGTCCTTTATTTTTCATTTGAGGGACAAAATCTTCTATTAATTGAGCTGGCATCAGTGTCATTTTACGTAGTGCTTCCGTCATCGTTAACAAGCCGCGCTCACGAACATAGACTCTGAGTACTTTAGCAAAGGTGCCATTTGATCTAGGATGAGAGAATAGATCTTTTGGTAATGGCCACTCGTCACCTGCATAATTTTCAATGTGGCCGTCTTCGTCCATATGCATCCAGAACATTTCGTCAGATTCAATCAACACATTAGGATTTAGAATCGAAGCGTCTAATAGAGCAAGATCTTTAGGGTTTTGCTCGTCTAGGAAGTGCCAGACAATAAAGGTACCAGGTTTATTTTCTTGGTAGTCTTTCAACTGTTCTTCTGTCATACGTTCTTTACCTAGCTGAAAGTTTTCAGCGGTTGAACCCATACGTTCCCGCCAGCCTTCACCAGAAAACATGGCTGCGCCAACGACAGTACTTGCTGCGCCCCAAGGGTAAGCGCCCACAGTAACATTGATTCCTTGTTCTTGAGCCTTATTGACCATAGGTAAGATGGTTTCGATATCTTTTAATGAAGTACTGTTAATATGACAAAAGTGCATATGAGCGCCAGTGATAGCGGCATTGCCCACTAATTCTTTAACGGCTTCAAACGAGCTTTGTGGCTCGGCATTGCTGGCATAGCGAACGTGAGTATAGGTTGCTACGTCTCTTTCTGCGGCTAATTCAGCCAATGCATAATATTCTTTTTGACCATGGCCCGGTGCATAGCCAGCGTTAATCCCGATACCTAGGCCACCTTCATCAAGGCCTTGCTCAATCAGCTTGATGATTTTACTTTCTTGCTCAGGTGTTGCTATATCCATCTTCCAATCATTACGTGATTGAGCTTTTTGGAAATAGCCAACGGTCGCTTCGGGTTCCGTCTCACTAAATGTAGCAATACGAGCGTAAGTCCAACCAGCTGCTGCACCATAGTTTAATGGTAAGCCTTTTTCAGCTTGTCCTGCATACCAGTCACTGATAGGTAGAACACCAGATTCGAGTTCCAGCATAGTGGTAACGCCTTGCATCGCCTGCATTCTGTAGTCACCAATGTTTTGACCATGAGCGTGGACGTCGATGAATCCAGGGGCAACAACTTTACCTGTAGCGTCAATAGTTTTATCCCCAGAAATACTATCGGTCGTTATTGCTGTGATCTTATTATCTTTGATCCCGACATTAGCAACAGAATCGAAATTTGTTTCAGGGTCGATAACTCTGCCGTTCAAAATTACAACATCATAATTAGCGGCGATAACAAGTGGTGACATAAGGCCAAAGCCGACGATCGTAGCCTTTTTAATGAATGATTCTAGTGGTTTCATAATTTTATCCCGTGTGTGTGAGATGAACTATAAGTGTTACGTGTCAAAAATCTTAGACCAATAATTTCACGCTATCTACCTGATCCTCATCTTTGCTCATTGATAAGACAAATCTAACGTGACAAGAGAAAGTGACTCAAAAACAATCACTTTTACGCTCATCTCACCCACAGCTATTGACTTTGCCGCTCCAGAGCTGCCCTTCTCTATAAAGGCAACTTTGACAAAATAATCCTTCATAGCTAAACGTTTATGTACCAACGTTTTCGTCAGGGAAAAAAATGCCAAACCTTAAATTACGAAGTTTAAGCGCGATATTCTTCTTTGCTGTCACTCTTCCCATCGTAGTGTTAGCCGACGAGGGGCAAGATGTAGAGGAGGTAGCTAAAGAGCTAGCCAACCCAAACACAACGCTTGGCTCGATGTCCTTTAACTTGGATTGGACGAACTATCAAGGCGACTTAAATTCAGCGAACAGTCAGAACGGGTATCGCTTGAGCTTTCAACCTGTTCTCCCTGTGCCAATTGCAGAGCGAACCAACTTATTTATCAGACCAAATATACCTTTAATATTTGACCAACCCTATTACAAGGGCGATAGATTTGAAAATTCAGATGCAGGTCTCGGTGATATCGGCTTTGATGTGGCCGTTGGTCATACCTTTGAGAGCGGCATGATTGTCGTGGGGGGGATAGTGGGTACACTGCCCACCGCAACAAGCGATGAACTGGGTAACGATCAATTCTTACTCGGTCCAGAGTTTGCCTTAGCCTACGTACAAAGCTGGGGGGTTATCGGGGCGTTAATTACCCATCAATGGAACGCTGGCGGAAGCAATGACGCCGACGCGAGTATTACTGGTGGACAGTACTTCTATACCGCGAATCTAGACGATGGATGGCAAATTCAAGCGCAACCAACTTGGAGCTATAATCACGAAGCGAGCAGTGGAAATAAATTGTCATTCCCTATTGGTATTGGGTTCGCTAAGACGACTCTCATTGGTGGCAAACCCATCAAGTTTGGTCTTCAATACTGGAACTACATTGAAAGCCCTGACGCGTTTGGGATAGAGCATCAACTTCGACTGGTCATCACACCTGTTGTTGCTCTTCCTTGGTGATAACAGGTCGCAGGATAAAATTAGAGTAAGCGTGCCATGAACACCGCATTCTAATCTTTCAGCACGAAGAATAAGATCAACTCTCCAACCCAAAGGAGAGTTGAAATGGCAA
>NZ_JBFSSD010000084.1:0-9714 GCF_041466145.1 Vibrio sp. 10N.239.312.D08
AGACTGTGACAGAGTCCTTCGGTAATTAGACCGTCAACCTCCCTCGGTAATCACAGAAAGCAGCAAAAAGGCTGCAGCAAAAAGGCAGCGAGATCAAATCTTCGCTGCCTTTTGAGTATGATACTGTATTCTTTAGTATGACACTTTAATACTCAATATGAGACTTTATTACTCTCGTACAACACCAACTTTGTCACGTATCTTGCTGAACTGCTTGCTTAGGTAATGACTTTGGACTTGGTAGATATGGTCACAATCTTTAGCAACGCCTCTTTGTCTTTGTATTGGTTTCATGTGGACGATATAAGGGCAGCGTATACGGTCTGTATAACTCATCTGCACAATGTCAAAGATAGACTGTGTGACAGGGATTTTTACTCTGGATACCTCTGAATTTGAGACTTTTTGCCTATGTATATACAAGTAACCATAAATTTTTACGCCATCAACCATTACAGGTTGCTTATCCTCATTCCAGACAATTCCGCAACGGTTATCTCTTGGTGAACGTAGGTTGTATTTGATACGACATATTTCATTGATCGCATGCGTCGTCTCCAACGTCAATGCCATTGCCACCTTAAGAAAGAGTGGTGCGCTTTGATAAATCAATTCAAACTCTTCTAGTGTTAGTCTTTGACGCTTTTTAACCTGTTCTTTTTTAGTGACCCGAAGACGTTTTTTTATTGCGCATGAAGTTATCAGGTATATACGATTGATCTGCTAAATAACTGAACGCTTTATTGATCAAACTGAGGTTGTTGTTGTAGCACTGAGCTGAAAATTTAGCGTAATGAGTATTTAAGAAGACATTCATCATTTGCAAGTCTAATTCATGGGTAAGTGTCGTTCCTAAATCAGCACAGAGCTTCTTCATTAGTAATTGGTACTTCTCCATCGTACCTTTTGAAAGCTCTTCTCGTTTGATTAGCGGAAAGATTTTCTTCAGTGCTTTTTCTAAAGGAATATTGAAGTCGTTTAAAGAAGTGTGTCGTGGCTTATCTGGGACGCTATCGAGAGTCGGTAATGAAGCCAGGGCGGGAGCATACTTTGATGGATTTATAACCCAAAGAAGACTCTAGCCCGATAATCGTCGTTCCATCCCGCTTTTTTCAACTTCACCTTTTGACTTGGCGCACCGCAATCACATTGCTTAAGCATGTTCATTACAAAGCGTCTGAACAACGCTATGTTCTCAACGGCACCATCCAAAGTGATTCGAGAGCTATCCTCTTTAAAAACAACATCTAATACGTAGTGTTGGCTGTTTTCAATTCGCCAGTGTTGACGAATATAATGACCAAGTAATTTGTGATTCGGCGACATGGAACTTATGTAGTATGACGTATCTACGGTGCCTTTCCCGTTTATCACTCGGTGGCGTTCCACTGCTATAATGCTTCTTACCGTCGGCCATTTCTTTGCTAGTTCTTCGGGCAACTTAGCCTTAAGTTGAAAAACGTATCGCTCTTCGTTACGACCATGATGTGTCTCTTTGATTTCAGTGACTATTTTCTCTTTCCTAGCATCGAAGATAGCCTGAAACTGTTCAACAACAGCCGCTCTTAGTTTCGGTTGGTTGTTCTTCACTTGAACAACAACATGCGCTTTCTTTTCTTTTATCTTCTCTAGGGTTTCGCGCTGGCAATGCAGCGCATCAATCGTGACCACACTGCCTTTTACATTTATAACATCAAGCATTTGGCGCACAACACTGATCTCGCCATTCTTGTTTTCCGTCGGTTTTTGGCTCAGAACAAGGCCACGCTCAGTGTCATATGCCGTGACCAACTGCAACGCTGTTTTCCTGTCATTTCGATAAGAGCCACGCAGGACTTTTCCGTCGAATGCGATTATGGGTTTATTTTGGTTGGCTCTTTGTTCGTTTATCCACAAGGCCAACGCTTCAAGCAATGACTCCGCAACAACTGAGCGTAATATGCGTGCTATTGTGTGTCGTCGGGGGATTCCATGTTTGAATGGCCTGTACTTTCTTAACCAGCTTAACTTCTCTTCCCCATAAAATTCAATGTCTTGCCATCCTTCGCACCCAGATGCAATAGCACTAATAACGAGGAACATAACGTCAATAAGGTCATGTTTTTGGTTAATGTCAGAACGAGTATCTTCGATGACGGATAGGTGCTCAATTAAGTTCAAAATGGCTGTCTAGCTAAGGGGTTGACGCTATTAGATCATATTTGTTAACAAAGTGCGATCCCGCCCTGGTAATGAAGCTTGGTGTGCTTTCTCTATGAGCTGTTCCATAGACCGGTACTTGATATTGTAGTTAACCGCTTCATTGATCGCGTGAAGTTTCTTCGTGCCTACAGGGAAAGAGTAGAATTTCCCTGACGCAAGCTTTAGGCGGTAACGTACCTTGCCATCTTTGTGTTGATATCGATAAAGATAAGGCGGTAAATCTTTGTGTTTATCAGTTCGTTTTGTACCCATATTTATATTACGAAGGTGAGCTTATAACCGTCGTTCCTTTTAGTTACGTTCGATTGTTACATACTGGATTACGTTATGCATCGCCAAATAAGTCAGGGAATATTGTCGCTTTTCTGGCAGCCTCTATTTGCTCAGGCTCATCAACTACTACGACTTTCGCTGCACCAATGCCCATAAGCAAACGTTTAAGTTCCTCTTCCTCTAACTTCGTCAGTTCAAGCATTGAGTGAACGATTAACAAAGGCTTCAATGTAAGCCCAGGTTGCTTTGCTTCCCGTAGCATCGAACCCACCAGCTCCGCGAAACTATCAGGATTATCTAAGAGTAGTTGCTTTACTGGCATCGTTGAAATTTTACTTAACTCTTCTCCTTGCCACATTAACTCGCATTGTTGTGTTGTTAGATGAATCACAGCTGGATTGGCGAGTACCTTTTTGTTGGCTAGGAGATCGATACGACAAGCAATACTAATGAGCGGAATGACCAGAACCATAGCTACTAAGCTTTTTAGGTTGTCATACAGCTCTGGTTGGTCAGTCATGAAATGCAGGTAATGTATCTCCAGAAATAAGAAAATACATACTATTGACATCGCATCATTTATCGTTCTTTTTTTAAGCATCTTGCTTTCTCCATTGATCTGACAATCGATGTCCATTGGTGGGTATTAAATTACACCGAGGTACTGGTTACCGCTAAGAAGAAGTTAATGCCGACTACTATAAACGACCAGAAAGTCATAATTCCAAAAAGGTAGCACCACAATTTGGTATGTGTTGAAAAGGTAACGTTGGCGTAGCTAGACCAAGTTGTTAATGTTGCAAAGGGCAGCACTACAAATGTTCCATAGATATTGGTTAGCTCAGATAGGTAGCCTGCCACCATCGCTATTAATGTTATGAATATAAACATTGCATTCACCCACCGTGAGGGTAAATTCGTCGTATTTTCGTGTACTTTCATACGAGCCCCGTCAGTTAATATGTGCGTTTCTATAGTGGTGAGTAACAGGTTCCTAACTGATTTTTAAGACACATGCTTATATTATTATCTATGTTCGATATCGGCTTCAGAGTGGACTTTGTATGGCCTATGGCAATCGTCGCATTCAAATTCACCACCCGCAGGATTGCCACAAAAACCATCTTGTACTTCTCCGCAGTGAGGGCAATATAGAGCGACATTCATTGTGTGCAATTCTGTCACTGTCTTCATATTATCTTCCTAAGATTAACTGTGAGTTTGTTATACATCCCAAGACTCCCAATTTAGCTTCGTATCGAGTTTCAATATTTAGACGACGCTAGAGCAGACTGAAGAACTCAAAGGTGCTCTTCTCGATCTTTACGTTTTTGTTTGTAGGCAATTGTCGCCACTGCCGCAACGAACCCCAAGGTGAGTAAGGTTTCAACGAGGCCGAAAAGTTGCCCGTTAAAGCCAGTAACTATCATTACATGCGACCCAATGGTTAGGATGCTTAACCTGAGCAACGCTTTATCAACAGGTCCCATGTAGTCAGTGAGATCGTACTTGAGTTTGCGCATTATTGGCGACTCTCCTTAAATGCTCACGGATATAGCCTTCTTGCCACTCGATATGGCAATCAGGGTTAAACTTCTCCCCTTTTCTACTTGCCATGACTCCGGCTTTGAATTCAGTCGTGTGGTTTGTGTTAACGGTGATAGTCGGTTCGCACATCTCGCAAGCTACTGCCGACAACAAATGAGTAAACATGCCTGAGTCATGTCGCTTCTCAGTGATCTCTAAGATTCTGACCAGGGCATGTAACTCGTTACAATTGAATTTGGCCATCGTTAATCGTATGACAGGGGACCATTTCTCATATTTTTCAATGAACCCCTGCTCTCCTGAAAGAAATATTTGTTGTTCACGACATTGGTAAAGCCGTTGAGCTGTAGAAACGATTTTTATTGAAGTCATATCTTTGCCTTTAACGGGAAGGTTTGAACTGCAATTCTGTTTCGTCTGACTGGTGCTTAGGTACTGTGACCTTAGATTGGAAATACTTGCCTCGCGGCAGCTGATTACCCACAGGAACGTGCGCAATCCAGTCATCGAATGCTGGTTTAGAATTCGAGGGGAGTCGTTGCCTTATAAACGGGTCTTTTAGCGTGTCTGCCATTCTTGCTCTCTACTTTGTTAAGTACTACTGAGTTCAGTATCCAACAACCCGATACAGGCATGTTCAAATAAAGAGCTTGAATTGGAGAATAGATTGCGTATCACAAACGCGGTGGGTAGAAATTAGCAGGCGATTCTAGGTAAGTCGCTCCATTTAGTGGTGTATTGCGGAGACAGCATTTCGCGGCGCATACCCCAAGACTGTCTTGTAGGTGTTCCTTGCGCAGCCAGAAAGATAGTGTCCATTCCATACTTTGCGTTTATCTGATCAAACGAAGCCATTAACTTTGCATTATTGGGTTGTGGGTTAAATAGGTCAGCTTGCTCATGTCTTCCGTCAACGAGGTCAATCAGCCCAACACCGACTTTGTAGTACTGAACACCTTCTTTGTAGAGTGTTTTGGCCAGAGCACAGGCCGCACTGGTTAAGGTATCCACATCAGCTGTCGCGTACTCAAATTTGTGAATCGCTTTGAAACTAACCGGCTTTTCGTCAAAAGGTGAATTTCCTGCAAAGCAAACCAACACTTTACAAAGTGACTGTTGAGCACGGATCTTTCGCGAGGCAATGCCCACATGCAGACTGATAGCTTGTCTAAGCTCATCGAATTCCGTTATGCGCTTACCCAGACTGCGGGTAGAAAAAACTTGTTGTTTGTCTGCTCTTGCTATGTCGAATGGAATACACTTTTCACCATTGAGCTCCCGTATCGTTCGCTCAACACCGACATCGAATTCTTTTCTCGCTTTTGAAGGTGAAAAATTTGCTAGTTGCGCTGCGGTAGTGATCCCCATAAATTGCAATGCTTTCGTTCGCTTGCGACCAATCCCCCAAACTGAACCCACATCAATAGCCTGGAGAACACGTTGGGTTTCTTTCACTGAATCTAAAACACATACCCCCTGATAACCAGGGAGTTTTTTCGCTGCGTGGTTGGCTAATTTTGAGAGGGTGAGCGTCGGGCCGGTTCCCACACAGACCGGGATCCGACACTCTTTCCATATTGCTTTTCGAATTGCGGCCCCATGCTCTCGTAAACAAGGAATGTTTATGCACTTGTCCAGATTTAGGAAGCTTTCATCGATTGAATAGATCAGTTGTTCAGGTCCAAAACGTGCAATCACTTGCATCATCCGCAAGCTCAAACTGGAGTACAGTTCATAGTTAGATGAGAAGACTGTAACGCCATGTTGCTCACATAATGCCTTGATTTTAAAGTAAGGTTCGAATTTTGGAATGTTCAACGCCTTCGCTTGATTGTTTACCGCAACGGCACAACCATCATTGTTACTGACGGTGATAACCGGCTTTCCACGTAAATCAGGTCTGAAGACTTGATGACACGAATTGTAGAATGAATTGCCATCTATTAATGAATACATGCTTAACCCGAAAACATAGTTGATACACGGTGGAGTCTGATGGAACTCGCTAATACCCCTTCTATTGCGAAGGAGTCTTGTTCATCAATTCTTACCGGCTTCATTGATTCATTCGCACTCAGCAAGCGACGTCCTTTGATATCTAGAATTTTACAAACCAGTTCACCGTTTAGATTGGCAATGATAATATCGTGGTCTTTCGCAGTAAGGGCTCGATCTACAATCAATACATCACCTGAAAAAATCCCAACTCCTTGCATGCTATCTCCCTGTGCCAGCGCTAAAAAAGTTGATGACGGGTGTTCCACCAGCAATTCATCAAGGCTCAATTCCAGTTGTTTATATTCTGCAGCTGGGGACTCAAAACCCACCACGCCTGCACTCACTGGATAAGTTAATATATTCATAATTTATACTGGTTATTTATACAGTGCAATTCTAGCCCCGAATCTAGATAAAAGGCAAGAGAATGTCTCAGTAGGTAACTAGCGCTATAGAATTTAAGGTGAGACAGAGGTTGAGAGGGCGACATTATGAACAAGAGCCCTATATACGATAACATAATATGATATTGTGTATATTTAGGTTTCACCTAAACGATGTTAAGTTGTTTAAATCAAAGGGAAAGTTAAGAGGTCACTATGCCATTAGTAAGGTTTGCAATATTAGTTGTTGTACTATTTTTCGCTTGGTTAGCTTTAGTCCACATTTTCAATGACTATGGTGCTGGCGTAGGTCTAGTCTGTTTGGGGTTGTTTGTTTTTGTGGGTCGGAAGTTATCAAAGAGAACGCTGGCAAAACTTCAGTCTCGCCAGCAATAAATCGTTTACTCGCACACAACACCATCCCCGTCTCGGTCAGACATGAATGCGTATGCCGGGTCATGAGCCGTTACTGGTGCAATCCCATGATTTCGAGCTTCGGCACAAGTGATACGTCCGTTGTTGTCATCATACAAGGACAACGCATGCCCCGTAGATTGGGTGACGTATTTAGTTGGAGCGCTTCCAGCAGGTGCATAGAACACAATTTCAAAAGACGGGCAATTATTGATAACACTCTCCAACGTGTTCGCTTCGACTGGATTTACACTAAGGCCATACTTAGTTTTTATCTCAATGACACGCAACGCGAACCAACATTGGTTTCTTGGCGGCAACCACTCGCCAGCGTCCAAGCCACATTTTCCAGTAGAACTACAACGGTTCACAGCTGGGGATGCTAGGGTCAAGTTCAATAGATCTGTTGCAAATGCTTTTCTTGTTTCAGGGCTTGCCGCACAGAGTCCACTGTCATGCCCTTCACTGGCTGCAATGATGTGTTCGATGTCTGTCTCTGAAGTTGATTGGTAGTAGGTGCCAGTATAAGGGCCATAAATCTGACCTCCCATACTATCGACTATCGCTGACTCTACTGAAGCGGGATATGGGTATTGGCTTTTCTTATCGTATGGTGAACATCGATGCTCTTCCTTAACTACCAACCCACGCCACATTTCATTTCCCAGTGATGAAAACGAAGCAAGTAAAACAACCAAATACATTGAACTGCGAATAATCCCCATCATAACGTTCTCTATTTATTTACGTTACATTGTCACTAAGACCAGCAGCCCGATAGAATCTGGGACCACAAACGCTGCCCCTTTTTAAGTCCACGTATATCCACGACTTTTACGGTGACTGGCTTACCTACTAAATCAGTCTCATACTTTTTTCCGGTTATTATGTTATATAAGTTTCCAGATGCATTGGCTAGAGGTATACCCAACTCTTTTGATAAACTTGCAGCAGTGTAATGCACTCCCGACTCCAACATATATGCGGCCATCTCTTGAGTGCTCATCTTGTTGTGAACCTTACTTGGTGTTGTTGTATTCATGGCCATTACACCTCTGTATAGTTACCGGAATCATACTCACGCATAATGGCAGTCTCGGTGAATTCAAGCACTTGTACTTCGCCATCTATCCCACGCGTTTTATCGGAAAATCGCACACGAAGTGTTACTTCAGTATCATCGATAATAGTCGCATGAATTCTTTGTCCATCAGGTGCATAACCTCTACCAGTATTAAATGTCAGTTCGCCTTGCTTCGTTTGCATATCTCAGTTCCTTCAATTGGCTTTGGATTAGATATACAACATCGATGTGTTCTATTAAGCACATTGTCATCACAAGGTTGTGGTTCAACCGGTATTGTGTGTTGCTGTTAGTAGCGGAATATTAGATATTACTAAGGCTATCTATTGTTATATCGAAATTTCAGGAAGTTAACAGATGTCTAAGCAGCTCAAACCTGGTGGTCTTCAATACGTGTCTCGTGTCCTAGCAAACAAATATGATGTTTCCCTGTCCACATTCGTACTGATTGATGCCACTCGAAATGGCAATATTATGACCGAGATAGCAGAGCTCTACGGGGTCAATAGAGATGGTAAGGATTCGTATCAATTTCTCAGTGACTTGGTTAAACATGCCAACAAGAAATCCTCTCTTCCAATTTTCAACGTCACGAATATGACGAGATATGACTTAATAGCAATGGGAATTGATCCCGTTTCAGGAAGACGTCCTCGTTGGCTGTCATTGACCAGCTACGGTATGACGATTCTCAAAGACTTCGACAAATTGATGTATGAATAAGGATCTAACAATGAGAGCCTTTTAATACACGCTATTTAATCAGGACCGACTCTCGCTTTATCGGCTTTTCATTGAAGCGAATTTTTACGATGTGGTTATTCTCAAACCTCTGCTTACCTATAAGATCACGATACTGTTGATAGGATTTTCCCTTGAGGCCACAGTGATTGACGTAGATAGCTACTTTATACACGGTGAAGTCGAGCCAATTTTTACGTTTCTTGTTCACATCGATGACTGCATCACTTAACGTTATTTTTAGTAGCTCCCATAACTTCCCACTAATTACGTGTGTGTTGACGCTGAGTGAGTAAAATCCACCACCATTCAATGCGCTAGTAAACATCGTCATTTCTCTGATCAGTTGGTCTTTTTTGCCTTTTATTGGTTTGTAAGGGTCTGCCAAATGGAGGGTTATATCTGATGCATGTTTCCAACGATTAGTGATCGGATACCACTCCAGCATCAATATCTCGGTGCTACCGAATACTAATTTTATCGGTGTCATTATCACCCAAGTCATGAACGCTACCAATAGGACAAGAGCATAGTTCCAGCCCGATAATAAGCAAGGCCATAGATTCTCTAAGGCCAGGTTCTCGCTATAATTTTTATTGATAAAGGTGTCGTTCCAATTGAATGAATCAAGTGCAAACAAGAGTAGATAAAAAACAGAGAACTTCGTCATAAGTTTGGCCGTCTTACAGAAACGGTGCCAATATTCGGAATGAAACATAGAGAGGTTCATGTGCGTCGGATCATCGAGCACTATCTTTTCATAGGCGATGTTTCTAATGGCTTTCGCCTGTACGAGTGAGACGCCCATTGCGACTATGAACACATAATCACCAAAATAACAGCTGAGTAAGATACACAGAGTCGGAATGATGTATTTCAGGGTTTGAATAACTACCGTGATGACGTTCATTACGTAATCAGTTAAGAGCGTGAAAGTTGGTTTTAACATAAGAATGTATTCCTTTTGATTTAAACCTACTTAATTTTTCCGAGATCGCAAAATTTTTTTTTCATATCCTGTAGGAGAGGAATAAAGTTTCATACTAAGCAGTCAAGTAACCCTGTTTGTAC
>NZ_JBFSSD010000085.1:0-7517 GCF_041466145.1 Vibrio sp. 10N.239.312.D08
CAGATTTAAGGTGTAATACGACAGATTTAAGGTTTAAATACGACAGATTTAAGGTGTAAGTTGCCTTTTTACGACGTTTTATTTGACACGTCGTAATTTATTATTAGTATGTGATTCTATTTTAATCACTAATGTCAAAATATGAGTTCAGAAAACCGCATGGTTAAAAAGAGTAATCGAGTGATTACTAGCCGAGTGAAAAACTACTCACTTACTCAAATGAAAATTATGAATCTTGCTATTAGTGAGCTTACCGAACAAACAACCGCTGACGATATTTTGAGCTTTCAAGCGATTGATTTACTTAATGCTATTGGCTTGGGAGCAAAAAACCATATAGAGCTTAGAAAAGCTACGCTTGATATGATTCGAGGGATTGAAATACCAAAGGAAGACGGCGGATTTTCACAAGTCCCAATTTTCAAAGAAATTGAGTACCACAAAGGCGGTACGGTCGATATACAGTTCCATGAGAAAGTCCTCCCTCTTCTGGTTCAGGCGAAAACCGAATACACCAAGTATTATTTTGAGAATATCCAACAGTTAAAAAGTGGTTACAGCGTTAAAATTTATGAGCTTTGTAAGCAGTACCAAAATACAAAGCAAGGCTATCGAGATTTTACGATTGACGAACTTAAAACCTTTCTCGATATACCACTTAAAAAATATCCTCGATATTGCGATCTTAATACACGAGCAATAAAAATTTCTGTAAAAGAAATTAACGAAAAAACAGACTTAAAAATCAAAGCTGAACCCATTAAAAAAGGACGTTCCACGACTGGCGTTCGTTTCTATATCACCCCAAAAAACAAAGAACAAAAAGTAGAGATTCAGCAACCAGCTTTACCTTGTGATTTTAAGGATTTAACGCCAGCAGGTCGCCAGCTCGTCGATGATTATCAAATGTCGGCAAAGATAGCCGTAGAGCTTCAAGTTTTAGCCACAACCGATGAGCATTTAACCTATGCAATGGCTCAATTTAATAAGAAATTAGACGCTAAATACAAGAAAGGTGAAACGGTTGAAAACCTTGCTAGATATAGTGAAATGGCACTTCGTGAAGCGATCCCTACAATCCTGGTAAGTGGTGTTGTAGAGAAAGAAAAAAACAAAGCTGAAGAGAGAAAAAAGCAAGCTGAAGTTAAGGCGAAAAAAGTTCAAATCGAAGAAGATAAGAAAGCAAATAAAGAAGCCCTAAACGAGAGATTTAAAGATTTTTGTAATCGCACTGATTTACTAGAAGTTCTGAAAGGTGCAGATCTTGAAAACCTGTACTCCAACGCTCAAAATCAAGATGAACTAATGACAACACAAGCAAAAAAAATAGCCCTAGAGACTTTCTCTAAAGAGCTTGTTAGCTTGACTGCAAACGATACCTTTGATGCGTTAACCGATAATGTAAAAGGCTTTTCTTCTTTCTCTCCTATGAAGTCTATACAGTTTAGGAGTCTTAAATTTTTCCTTAAAAACGCTCTTGTTCCTTTGTTTTGAGTTGAACCAAAAAGAAAAAAAGTATTCTGATTATTTTAGTCATTGAAGACCTTGAAAAGCTATGATATTAGTATGTTAATTAGCTTTGTTATTACTTGCGTTTACCCTTTTTTCTTCGTGCGTATGACATGTTAATTTTCCTTTTTGTACAGGTTTAGTATAAATGGAATGATTAGGTAATATCCTTGGGGTTCCGCCCCCAAGGATATTTTTTTGATTATTTTTCATCAAGATAGTTTTGTATCTCTCTGTAAAATTCTTCCCCTTTACTTCCCTTGCTTGATGCCGTTGAAACAATGCGTAAGTGATCTACAAGCGACCGTTCGCAACTATCGACAACAAGATCTAAAAGTTTTTGTGTATCGTTCTGGTTGTCTTGTGCGTATACCAAAGATTCTATGTAATCAGGGCGCAACTCATTAGATATAATGGCAATAGGGTAGCCAGCACGAAGTAAGGCTAAATTCATCAATAGACGAGCTGTACGTCCGTTTCCGTCCTTGAACGGGTGAATAGATACAAATCGGTAATGCACCTCCGTAGCAAACGTCATAGGGTGCAAAGATTTCGCTTCATCGGATTGAGTCCAATTTACAAAATCTTTCATTAGTTCAGACACAAGAAAGTGGGCAGGGTAAACATGCTCAGTGCCGGCGGCACGTACATCTAAAGTGCGGTATGTACCGGCATTTTCTCGATCTGTTCCCTGTAAAATCAAATGATGAATATTCCTGATTTCATGCTCACTGATTTCTGTCCCTTTTTTTGCTAGATCCTCGATGTAATCAATGGCTTCTTTGTGCCCGATAACCTCTAAATGCTCGCTTAAAGTTTTCCCTCCAATGGTGATCCCTTTCTCTAAAACCATTTCTGTTTCGCTTTGAGTAAGAGTATTTCCCTCGATAGCATTGGAGTTGTATGTAAACTTTACGTCATAGTATTTTTTTAATTCTGCAACCACGTCAAAACTAAGAGGACGAAAACTATCAAGCCAGCTTTTTAATTTATCTATTTGTTTTATTTTTTCTTTAACTTCCATAGGTGTATTTTTATAAAGTATTCTTATTATAAGATCACTTATATTAGATATTTCATTTTCAATAAGTGATTCAATGAATTTTTCTTGTAACTCATTGTTATTTTGTTTTTTAATTTCGTTACTCATTGCATTATCTTAGAGTATTAATAATACTCTAATTATACCCTTTTCATTAATTTCGTCAAAATATACCTACACATATAACCGCCCCTCGCTACTTCGTTTCACTCCGCAAGCGAGGAGCTACGAATGTATTCAAGAAACAAATCTCGCAATTTTAAAATACAAACAAAAAAAGCAAGGTAGTATAAATCTCCACCTTGCTTTTTCCTTTTTGCATTTTTTAAAATGCGTGCTTTATTTATTAACAATTTCACGTATGAAGCAAAACTGTAATTGTTCTCGTTGCGAGTGTCCACAAAAACGTCAGGAACGAAGAACAAGAAAGTGAAGATATATTTTAGAATTTCTCTTTTATATAGCTTCACTTTTGATTTTATTTATTTGGTTAAAAAGTCAAGTGTAACAACTTGGCTTTTTCTTTCTGTCACGTTCGTCCGCGCCCTTGCGACTTCCGCTACGCTTCAACCGCAAGGGCGCGGACTTTCAAAATGTTTTTATCTTGATTGACTTCAATCTTGTTACTTCTTGTTTTCCGTTTGAGCGTAGGCGGGGCAACCCCTTAGTGGGGAACGGAATCGAGCTATTGAATAATCGAATGAAGACGAGGTCAAAGGACGAGGATGAGAGAGAGTTGAGATATAGTAAGAATTTGAATAGGATTTTCAACCCTAAGACATTGATTTTAATAGCATTATATGCCTTTCTAGTTAGGTTTCATTATGGGTATTGAAAAAGGGCTTTTTATGGGTATGCTGTTATGGTGTCTTTTTTGGGGGTATGGTTATGGCTAGGATTCATTACATAGAAAGCAGAAGCGGAAATATAACGTATCTATTTAAAATGGAGAGGCAGGCTGAGGGGGAAGGGAATGCACTCGAAGAGTTCATGGATACTGGTTGCTATTATTATGATGAAGGGAAGGTAATTGCACAGGCTTTAGGGTTTATGTATGAAAAATTCGGGCTTACACAATTCAAAGATCTCTACTTTGATCGATATGCACCAAACTTGGGATTAAAGGATAGTACATCTACCTTTGTTGGATATTTCACGTTAGAAGAAAACCCAGAATATAACTGCATAGAAAAAATAGTAAAAATTAGGAATAAAATTCTTATTGAGAGATGCTCCAAGTCTGACGAGTCATTAAAAGAAATAGCAAGAAAAAAAACGATTCCTACGGTTGATCATTACAAATCAATCATGGTGGGAGGGGATATATATAATAAAGTCAAAGAAAAATATGAACAAGAGAAAAAAAGAGTTAAATATGATGAAAATAATTTTTTCGGATACGTACCAAAAGAAGATAGAAAAAATTTCATCGAAATGGAAAGAACTATTAATAATCTCGAAATGAATAATAATAATTATACTGATTCTGTTGAAGGGTATATTTCATACATTAAAGATTATCGTGATCCAAACTCGTATGGGTTTTTATCTAAGCCGTTTGAAGCAAACATAAGCCTTAGAGCGAGAAAAAAACATACTTATATTTTAGCTCAAACCGGAAGCGGTAAGAGTGAGCTAATGAAAATTTTAGCCGTTGGAGACATATTGAACTCAGCTTGCTCCACTATATTTATAGACCCACATGGTGATATCACAGATCAATTAGCTAGCTTAGATTATAAGAAATTTGGAAAATTGGGAGGAGTTGATATTGTTTATGTAAACCCTACATTGCAAGAAGGTTTTAGTCCATCAATAAACCCCTTTGACATGCTAGATAATGATTACTCAGAGAACAATATTTCAAGAGTTACAGGGGAGCTTTTAAGAGTTTTTGACAATTTGCTTTCAGGTGCAGGAACAACCGATCAAATGAAGGCTATATTATACCCTTGCATTAGCGTTTTAGTTAGGAAAAAAGGAGGGTGTTTTGAGGATCTACAAAGGTTCATGGATGATAAAAACAACGAAGATTTGATTCTTTTAGGTAAACAATCTCCAAACATTCAACACGCTAGATTTTTTGAAGAAAAATTTAGCTCTAGCTCTTATGATGTAACGAAACATGGTATTTATACTAGAATTCAAAACCTTTTAAACGATTCTATTTTTTCCTCTTTGATTGGTCGTGAAACAACCATCAATCTAAGAGAACTCATTGACTCAAGGAGTAATGTTCTTTTCCGACTTTCAATGGGGGAAGGTGGCACTACTGCTATGATAGCTTTTGGACGCTTTATTGTTGCAATGGTTAGGATTATTGCACTACAAAGGTCAAGCCAAAAAGAAAATGAAAGAGTAACGACTTTTCTTTATATAGATGAAGTTCAAAACTTTATAAGTGATGATCTAGAACAAGCTCTTTCGCAACTAAGAAAATTTGGAGTCCACACAATACTAGCTAATCAGTATGTTGGGCAAAATATGACAACCTCTATGCAGAGGGTATTATTTTCATGTGGAGTGAAATTCATAGGATTAAATGAGGTTCAAAGTTCTAAAAATGCATCTGCCCAAATGAGAATTGACCATAATGAAATACAAAAATTGAAAGTCGGCGAGTTCTATTTAAAAACAGAAAATAATGAATCAATAAAAATAAAAGTTCCTTCTGATTTGATGAAAGAAAAATATTCAAGCGATGAAAGGATACAAACTGTAAAAGAGTGTTCCCTTATTTATTACAGTAAGATACATAACAGCAATGATTATTATTGTTTGATAAAGGATGAAAAAGAAAATAAACCTCACTTTATAAAAAAACCCAAATATGATCTATAAAATATAAAAATGGATATAACTGAAAAGCAATTGCAAATATTAGAAAATTTATCTGAATTTAAGTTTCTCACTAGTAATCAGTTAATGAGACTAATGGGGTACAAAGAAAACTCTCATATTAACTCGATGCTTAAACGTATGAGGGAGAGACGTCGCCCATTAATCAAAAGGAAAGAGTTTGGTTTTTACCCTGGCGCAGGTAGGCTAGCCCCTGTTCATTTTTTAACTCGGTATGGTGCTGATTTTTTAGTGGATTACCTAGGTTTTGACGCTAATAAAATCAAGGTACCAAAAGAGCATTATCCTCTTTTTGTTCGAGATTATTTTCATAGAAAATCAACCATTGACTTTAACATTTCTCTCAAATTATTTTGCAATGAACATAATTTTGAAAAGAAGTTTTTTAACTACTATTTTGAGCAAGTAGGAAGTCAAAGGAATAGGACCGCTAGGTTTATAAATTCATTAAAAATAAGGGAAGATTTGACAATAATTCCCGATGGTATAGGGAAAATTGCTACTAATGAAGATAATTTATTTCTTTTTGAGCAACATAACGGAAGTGATACAAAAAGAGCTGTCAATCAAATTATAAATCATATATCAGCAATAGAAATAGGGGTTGTTAGTGAAATATTTAACTACCCTAGGGGGGTGAGAGTTATTTATGTTTTTGAAAAAGAGTCTTGTAAGATTTCTGTTATAAAGGAATTATATAAAATAGATAGAATTAGAAACTTTATACCTTATTTTTTATTCAAATCACAAGGTGAACTAAATGATAAATTCAATGAAAGATGGACTCTTTTTAATGGGTTAAAAACAAATTTATTTAAAATGAACAAATAGTCTAAAAATTAGTGTGAGGATTTTAATTTTATGAGAGATATTGATCAATTTTTGTTTTTTTATTTTGATGGTGTACCGATTTTTATATCAGCTTTTATTGATTTGTTTACCTTAACTTATGATGGGGAAATGTGGTTTATCGTCGTATTAGGCCTAATTATCGGTGTGACATTTTCTAATTACGTTAACAAAAAATGGAAACCTAACCTCTTAGTATTAATTCTTATCATTCCGAGCATGCTAATCTTTTTTTCGTATCACATATCAAGTGTTCATTCGTTAAAAAACGACTACAAACAGATTTCTAACATGGTCTATAAACAAAAAAATCATTATTTCGAACAAAACCTTAAAGAACGAAAGAGGCTCAAAGAAACAACTTCATTTAGCAAAGACCTTGAAGCTAGGCGCATTCAAGAAAAATCTAAAAAATCGTTAATTGTCAGACTTTTAACTAGGCAATTTTTGTTCACATTATCTATTGTCTCTTTCTTTTCCATAGCGTTTTTTAAGTCTAATCGTACAATCAGAAAGTACATCGATAAAATCGAAGACAAACGAGAAAAAGAAAAGGCGCATAAAAAATTTAATGAGCGAATAGAAAAAAACAAAGACCAACCTACTAAGGTTAAGGTTTCAACTAACAAAGAAGTACTGGAGTGGATACATAAAGAACGAGTAAAAAAAGATCCTGATTATGCTCGTGAGGTAGAAGAAGAAGCTCAAGATATTAAAGATTGCGTTAAACGCTGGTGTAACGACCTTTAGAAATGCCCACAAAACCTCCCATAGTTAATCGTGCGAGGTTTTTTTTTACTTTTTGAGTGTATGTACCATCAAGATTTCCCACTTCCCTATGAGCCTTACAGGGCTTTTTAGGCATACCTAACTTCCCCGAGGATTTTTATCGAAATTTGAAAACACGCAAAAATTTCGATTTTAAGCACCTCTAAAAATCACTTGGCTATCAAATATCATAAACTACCCTAAAACATCTCACAGGCTCTATTTTAGTTGTTATTTCAATAGGTTAAGTTCTATCAATCATACCACATTTCAAAATTTTTTAAAAAAGTCAGTTAGTCAAAATTTTTCAAATTTTCCCTAAGATCTATTTAACTTAGATCTAACTATAGACTGACTGACTTATTTCTATAGTCTTTCCTTAGTCTTTCCTTATTTAGCACTCGAAAAATGGCTTAAAATCAACAACTTGAGAGATTAAATACGACAGATTTAAGGTGTAATACGACAGATTTAAGGTTTAAATACGACA
>NZ_JBFSSD010000086.1:0-6656 GCF_041466145.1 Vibrio sp. 10N.239.312.D08
ACATGGTCAAGTGCATGAAAGAGCTCGCGAAAGCAGAGCCTGATATCGACGCACTTCTACCTTGGACCTCTTCGGGTCAAGTCAAAACAGACCTCAACAATATTGGCTTTGGCCTCGAAACTTACGTTTGGTGCTAACTATGCCATCGGACTCTAATAACATATTTGGGTTCTTTGATGAGTTTGAAGCTTCAGAAGGAGAGTCACAGCAACCCCCTATAGAGCTGTTTCAAGAACCCGTTGAAATTTTATCAACCCTAGATAGTCAGCCAAAGAAGGTACAACAAGAAGTCTTTGTGATAAATAAAAAGCGACATCCACTCACGGTAGTGAATATATGTAGGATCACGTCCTGCATAAGCGATTTATTCAAATTTAAAGAGTGAATTAATATCGCACCATAAAGAAAAAATACTTCAAATACTCCAGAAATGAGCATGGCTGAGCATAGGGATTCTCAGGTTTGATGATACCAATATCAGGTCAGATGGCCGAACACATTTATGGGTACAACCATGAATTTAACGCATCGCTCACTCATGGTTATCGCTATCACTGTTGCTCTTTCTGCGTGGGGTAGTGATGAAACCAGCTCACGTCCTATTAAGCCAGAACCGCTTCAGACATTACCAACAGAGCAGGTTTCAGTATCCATCGGGGACGCGACTCTTTTCGCAAATAGAGAGTCTGTTGTGATCAATACCTTAGCAGGTGACGAGCAACGCGTATCCATTGAAGCGTTTAAAGGAATCACTTACGCCGATCAACAACGTTTTCAGCACAGTCACTCCGTCAATTAGAACACAATGCTGATAGCGCTATAGATGCGACACAATTTGGCGCCGTGTGCCCACAGCTTAAAATAACCCAGCAAGAGCAATCTGAAGATTGCTTGAATCTTAATATTTGGCGTCCTTCGGAGATCAATGGTTCAGAGTCATTACCCGTGTATGTCTTTATTCATGGTGGGGACTTTGAATATGGCGCAGGTTCTGATACCGACATTAACGGTGATACCGTCGTGGCTAAAAGATACCATTCGATATACGGGTGGCGTTGGCGCTGGAAAGGCGAACCTCGATATTTTCAAAGAGTTCAGTATAGGTGCGTCGTACAACAAAACGATTCAATTCGGCACAAAAAACTCGGGAGTCGCTGCGCTTCAGCAACTCCAGTTTCGAGTGGCAAACACACCATTGATGCTGGGTGTGAAACATATTATTGGCCAGAGCTCGGTAGAGTTTGAGACCAGTAATGAAGATGTGAATAACGCTATCAATGGCGTTATTCAATATTTTATGGGCGAAAGCTCGGTGACCTCTGGGCTGGGTGTTGTCGCGGAATACGATAATGCGATTGATAATCGTAGGACCGTTTCTGGGTTTATGGCCTGGGTAAAGCGACAGTAGAGGGCAGTCTGTCAGACGATGAAAGTGTCGATGCGTATGGTGCTGGATTTCGCTATCAGATAGCTTGCCGATATGGGTTACACATGGGGGTAGACCTCGCTTTTAGTGACGTTGACAGCGCGTTTTATATAACGGTTGGCAGTGGATTCTAATGATGGAAAGGTGGGTGTTAGTCAATCGATTGATTTTTCTACATGCAGCATAGTTTTCATAACAATCATGAACTAATATTCTTTTACAACAAACATAACAGGTATCAATATGAAAAATTACGACCCAAATGAATTGGACGCTACGCAAGTATTACTTGATGGTGTCGATACAGATAAACGTTCGACTTTGACTAAGTTAGCGGTTGGGGCTGCGGCACTGCCTTTTGCCTCTGTTTTACATGCAGCCCCTGAAAAACTGGTTGGCCAAAACATCAAACTGATGCCTAACGAGAAAGGGCCATTTGATATCGTTATCGAAAATGGCCGTGTTGTTGATCCTGAAACTGGACTCGACGCAATTCGTCACGTCGGTATTAAAGGTAAGCGTATTGCTGCAATCTCAGACAAAAAGCTGCAAGGCAAAACAATCATCGATGCTGAAGGTCTCGTGGTTGCACCTGGCTTTATAGATATGCACGCTCACGGACAACAACTTCCTGCTGCCCGTGCTCAAGCATTCGATGGCGTAACCACCGCTCTTGAGATGGAATCTGGTCTATTCCCAATCGGAACGTACTACGATATTACTGCTGCTGAAGGTCGCCCGATTAATTACGGCGCTTCTGTAGCATGGACTTACGCTCGTATTCAAGCAAAAGAACCTACGATGCCTGCTCCTGATGGTACGATTGTTTGGTTCCAGAAAGCTTTTTCTAAAAACAATTGGCAAAATACCCTAGCAACCCCAGATGAATTAAAACAAATTCTGGGCTCGGTTGAGCAAGGTCTTAAAGAGGGGGGCTTAGGCATTGGTATTAACGCGGGTTACGCACCAGGTTATGGCCACAAAGAGTACTATGATCTTGCTAAACTAGCAAAACGCTATGAAGTACCAACTTACACTCACGTTCGTTACCTAAACAGCGCAGAGCCAAAATCAAGCTTTGAAGCATACCAAGAACTCATTAGCCTGTCGGCGACAACGGGTGCACACATGCACATTTGTCACCTCAACAGCACGTCAGTACAAGATATCGAAGATTGTGCCGATTTAGTTCAATCCGCCATTGATCAAGGTTTAGCCGTTACTACTGAAGCTTATCCTTATGGTGCTGGCTCTTCCGTTATTGGCGCAGAAGTTTTCCGTGGTGACGATTGGTTACAACGTTGGGGTGTACCAAGCGCTAGCTACATGGAAGCGAATGGTAAAGCACTAAACCAAGAAAAAGTCACTGAACTACAAGCATCAGCGCCCGGTACCGTGGTTGTCATGCACTTCTTAAAACCCGATGAGAACAAAGAAGATCGCGCTAAAATGGACCGTTCAGTATTGTTCCCAGGTGCAGCTATCGCTTCAGATGCAATGCCTTGGATGGATGATAAAGGCGTATTAATTGAAGGTGATGTATGGCCACTTCCAAGCAACGCAATAGCTCACCCTCGCTCACTTGCTTGTTTCTCTCGTTTTATTGAAAAATATGTAGAGGAATACAAAGCGGTAACACTAGTAGAAGCGATGGAAAGAACTAGCTTAAACGCATGTCGTATTCTTGAGGATGCTGTGCCACAAATGGCAAATAAAGGTCGTATTCAAGTAGGTAAAGATGCTGATTTAGCTATTTTCAAACTTGATGAAGTAAAAGCCGTTGCAACATTTGATAAACCAAATGCCCTTTCTACAGGCATGAAATACGTACTTGTAAACGGGACACCTATCATTGAAGCTGGTGAAATGTTGTTAGATTCAAACCCAGGTGAAGCGGTTCGCAACAAAGTTACGGGCTAAGTTATCCTGACTTAAAAGGTTGGGCATTAGCTCAACCTTTTTTATTGCTTACTGAGTAAATATAGACAACGAAAATCGAAAGAGAGCATGCTATGAGCAAGAAGCCTATTCCAGTAACAATTTTAGCCGGATTTTTAGGAGCAGGGAAAACGACCCTACTAAACCATATATTAACCAATGCAAATGGAATGCGCATGGCTGTGATCGTCAATGATTTTGGATCAATCAATGTTGATGCGGAGTTAGTTAAATCTGAAAGTGAAAATATGATCAGCCTAGAGAATGGCTGTATCTGTTGTAACCTTGCAGAAGGACTAGTCGTTTCGGTAATGCGTTTACTCGCATTAGAGGAACGCCCAGACCATATTATTGTTGAAACTTCAGGTATCGCAGAACCCAAAGAAGTGGCACTTCAATTTGAAGATCCGGAACTGCAAGCACACGCACCTTTAAATGCAATCGTGACGACGATCGATGCGGAAAACATTTTAGGGCTAGAAGGCCCAATGGAGACGTTGTCGAAGCAGCAAATTCAAGTGGCTGACATTGTTCTGGTTAATAAAGTTGACCTAGTCGATGCTGATAAACTAGAGCAAGTCAAAGCATGGTGCCGAGTACAAGCTCCGTTTGCTAAATTGATTGATATTTCATTCGGCGAAGTGGATTTACCTATCTTATTTGATGCCCCTGAAAGTACGCGCTTTGTCACTAACAAAATAGCGGCTGATCAAAAGGAATGCCAGCACCATGATTGTCATGATGAGCACTGTCATCACGTGAACCATGATTTCGAAACATTCAGCTTTGAAACTGATCAACCGCTTAATCTACAAAGTTTGTATCCTCTACTGCAACAGTTTTCAATTGATGCTTATCGCATGAAAGGTATTTTAAATTTAACCGATCGTCCTGATCATCGCTGTGTATTTCAGTGCACGGGCCAGCGAGCCAATGTGACGGTTGGAGATGCATGGGAAGATGATGAATCTCGTTCGTCACGGTTAGTCTTCATTGGACCTAAAGGTGGCCTTGATAAAGAGAGTATGTGTAAAAAACTGAACGCACTGGTGGCGTAGTTAGAACGGAAATGGAGTAGATGGCAAGCCTATCAACCTAGCGCTTGCCTATACCTAGCTTACCTCTGCCTACTTTGCATTGACTCATCCTAAGCATCCTTATCTTATTGAATTATTGGCTAATTTCGATTCTATTCGGTTTTTCCAAATCCATATTGCTCATTCCCCTCGCCATCTGAAACAAAATAGTCTTATCGATTTTCGAGACTCTGTTCATCAGTACCTTCTCAGAATCGGTTAACGTCAAAAAGCAGATAAAGACTCAATCGTGGGTTATTGGGGCGTGTTGATCAGCGATTGTTAGCTCGATGGTTAGTCCTCAATGATGGAATCAAAATGACGACTAAATATAGAATAAACCATGATTTGTCCCGCCATAATCGCGCCAAACATCAGCAAGGCGGACAGACCAATATTCGGAATGGGTAAAATGGAGGTCGCAAAGAAGGACTCACTTGCTCCGACAATGATTCGACTACCGGGGACAAGAATGATGATCCCTTGAATAATGTATATGAGTGGTGGAACGTGACGCAATTTTCCCATCCCCAACCCGTAAAGCGTAATGAGTATTGTGCTTACCCATGTACCTACAACCCAATCGGAAGTAAACCAATGTGGCCCCCACATGCCAATTGCCGCGACAGGAAGGCCTAAGAGAATTTCTGTCATACTTGCGTTGAAAATAAGGCCAATAGCGACAGAAATCCCGATCAGTGCGGTGACATGAAGAACGAATGGGATTTCATCAATAAATACCGGTACCGATAATGGTTGATTGATTATGTTGGCTAAGCCTAACCCCATAACAATGCCGATGAATATTTTCATTACTATGAGTGCGCTTTGTGCAAGCAGTTCGATACCTGACCGAAAGTCATTGAGAGCAAGACTGGCTAAGCCGTTGGTGACGGTTAACCCAGGAATAAAAAGGACAATGGAAGAAATGCACAGTGCCAATGTTGGTAAGCCGGGAACCTGTGCCGATATCATACCGGTTAAAAAACTGGCTACTAAGGCGACAAAGAACTCGACAAGAATGCTTCTTGGCCCAGTCAGGAAAATTTGTGCTAGCCAGGCTATAGCGCCCAGAATAATGGATAAACCGACCGCCAGATAAGTACTGCCAACTAACATTAAATAACATGGCGGAAGCAATAAATTGGCAAAGCACAAGGTACGATTCGAGTAGGTTTCTGAACCTTCGTAATGGGAATGAGTCGAAAACCCTTTAAGCGTTGCGACTAAATCACGTAAGTTAACCGAGGGTGGTTTTTTGTTTTCCATCACGACTTTTTGCGTGGGTTGCTCAAAAATAGTGATGACTTTTGTCGGGGTCACATCAATAGAGACATCAATGTTCTGGCGTTTTGCATAAGCTTGAGTGTATTGAGCTACCGAGTAAGGCGCACAACCAGATTGATGTAATCGGTCCGAAAAGCTCAAAATTTCTTGCTGGCATTGTTCGATATGATTTGTTTGTTTCATTCTGTTTGTTTCTCAATCACCAAGGCGATATATGTTTGAGGGGCATTCTAATTCAATAGTATCCTCATTCAAGCGTAACCAATAGTCGTGTATAGAGGACGGGCCCCTACAAACGAACAAGGCAATGGTTAAAAAGATAGGATTCATTGAATGAGAGGTTATCAGTTTATCGTTGAGGTAAATCAGTCATTGTTGAAGCTGCAACCTCAAAAATAGATCCGCTCACGCAGCTATTTGAAGGCGTAAAACTCCAAATCCATGAGGTGATTGATTTAACTCTTAGGCTTTTAGAAAAGCTCGGTAATGAGTAAAGGAAACTAATATTTAGGAAATGGAAGCCTAAATAAGATTGATGATGAGCGTTAGAATCACAACTAGAATGGAACCGACATAAGCAATTTCAATAATGTTTGAATCAATCCAGTTGCAGTATGCTTGAATTGCTAAACTCAGTTTGTTTTTCATAATGGCCTTTGGAAAATTAACCGAAATCTACTGTAAATAATAGCTTATTATGAGTGAGCTTTGATGACGGTTTCAAAGGTTCCTTAGCGCTAACAGTGTGATTGCGGCGCTCACGTATTAACAATATCGTCCCGTGGGTTCATGGGGCGGATACAGTCGATAAGGTTTAAGAGCAGAAAGTTGGGCTAAAAAAGAGCCGCTTATTTGTGGTTCATCGCGGCTTTCCAAGAAGTAGTCGGTATCTCGATACCCATACCCCATTCGCTTGATTAGTTTTATCT
>NZ_JBFSSD010000087.1:0-6476 GCF_041466145.1 Vibrio sp. 10N.239.312.D08
TTGTCTATTGATGACGTTGTTAGATAAATGCCTTTTAATTCGGAGGCTTTTTTGTCAAAGGAATAAAAACGTATCATTGCTGCTTTATGAGTATAGTTCAGATTTAAGACGTGTACATTTTCCCCTTGTTTAACGTAACGCCACTTAGTGATCACCTAGATTTAGACACATGGACGCTTCCCTTTTGGGGGGCGTTATTCGTAATGGGGTGAGATTACTTTCTCTGTTTCTGACGTTGCTATTTTTAATTTAAATAAAAAATATGTGAAGGCAGTGCTGGCATTGGTATTTGGTTGCTTTTCGATACGATATGTTTCTTTCTAGAAAGGTTCTCTTTATGTGACAGACGATTCTTTCTTGTTTGCAATTTGGGCAATGAAAACTAAAGACCATGATACTTTCTTATTGGCTATTGGCTATTGGCTGTGATGTATTTTAATGTATGTTAAATAAACGTTAAAGCAATGGGTGTCATTAATGAAAGCTTGGTACCTCTTATATTGTAAGAGGCATGAACAAATGAGAGCTGAGATTCATTTGAAAAACCAAGGTGTTGATTGTTATTACCCTAAGTTTAGAGTGAATAAAATGAAAAAGGGGAAAATAATATCCTCTACAGAGCCTCTGTTCCCGTCTTATATTTTTATACAATTTGATTATGAAATAGGCCCTTCATTCACATCGATTCGCTCTACTCGTGGAGTGGTTGATTTTGTGCGTAAAGGAAATGTGCCCATTGAAGTTGATGCTAGTTTAATTACTAGTCTTGAAAATCTGACGGTAAAGGCTAATGTTGAGCAAAAAAAAAACAAGTGCGGTGATGTGATAAAAATAAAACGAGGGCAGTTTTCTGGTGTTGAGGCAGTGTTTTATGAATCAGGTGGTGATGCTCGGTCAATCATACTTATTAATCTCATTAATACTCGAACTAAAGTTAGTATTGAAAATGAAGATATAGATTTTCAATAACATCCGTTGTACGTAGGTGGTCTATTTAACGTAACTGCACTTTCTACGAACTCAAAAAGGTCGCCTATCTAGGCGGCCTTTTTCGTTACTGCGTCATGGGCGAGTTAAACGATGTTCCACTTCGAGTAGAATGATGTTTTCAAAATAGCTAACAAAGGTCGGAAAATTGTTCGTTCCTTTGAGAAACTCTTCATGGTGCTCATTCAGCCAAACTTTTAGGAGTTTCATTACGTTTTCATCGTAGAGGAAGTCATCCGTTGGCACTTCATCTACAACAACTTCGATATGATTCACAATCGCCCATAGCCGAATAATGCGATCATTTAGCGTAATGGATGTCCTGTTTTCTGTCTCTGGGTGAGTATATGAAATCTTCATCTTGATTACTTCTCCTTCCTTTTTGTGAGTCAATATTAACTCACAAAAAGGAAGGAGAAGCTAGCGATTTACCATAACGGCACTTAGTGCGAACCAAGCTCTTAGATGGTAATGAAACGAAAAAAGGCAGCCCTAGGGCTGCCTTTTTGAATGGGGGCGACCACATAAAAATGCGGTCACTACATCACGCTTACGCATTTTGTAGCCATAACCTCTTGATCGAGAATCGTTAGATAACTATTCTACAAGGGTTAAGTTGTGATGATAGCTAGGTAGAATGAGCTGTCACCAACAGAATTAAAAGCCCTGCAAGGCTAATGATTCCAAGATGCATTGAGTTGTTAAAGCTCAGTGGATTGCACCAGTATTGAGATTGTAGCCCATGTAGGGTGGCACATTCAATATAGCGCACTTCAAGTCATCCCTCTTAACTGCAATTTTGTTTATAACCCTTACCGAAAACCTTTTGGTTGTGGATTGAAACTATCGTGCAGTGGTTAATTCCTAGCGTTACGTTTGTCCGGTATTGAATCGTTCGGCAAGATTGTATTCTAGCTTGAGAAAGACAATGGAAGTGATTCCATAAGTCGCGGGATTGACCATTCACACAAGCAGCCTAAACCAACACGCTAAGACACCCATGCGGTATTAAGGTCTCAGTCGGCAACAGGCGAATGGTGCTCAATACAGAGTTTAGTTGTCGAGTTAGAGCAGTATTATGACTCTAGCCGCATTGACGGGTACGACCGAAACGACGGCGTATAGACGAATTTGTGTAATGGTGGTCAAACTTATATCTTTAGGTCAACAGCCTAGGGATAGACCCCCTATACACAAATCAAAATACTCCCTCCACTCAAGCGTATATCGCCACGTTGTCACTTAGAGTGATTAATTAAGATTGGTGAGAGCTGCTACATGCTTGCATGTAGAGATTTTGCCAATCCGACAAGCGAAGCGCGTCAGTTCTCAAACATCTCACTTTCATCTCTACGTTTTGAAATCACTCTAAAAACATGATATTTAAATTTAATAAAGGATCTAATAGTTATTCATAAAACAATGATTAAATATTCATAAATATCTATTAGTAAATCAGAGCTCTATCTCTAGATTTTTTCTCCTCATACCTCCTTAAAAATCCCTTTGCCAAGCCTCATTTATTAGTCCAAATTGATAGAATCCGCCCTTAATTCTTTTCAAATGAAAGGGGTATACATTCACTATACCGCTAACTTGTCCTGCACTACGTTTGGGTTAGCGGTGTGAGTTCTGCGAAGCAAAGGATCGCCAATGTCTCAAGTGTCTTTACGAATTCAAAAACTCAAATGTTCCAATATTTCTGGAGCGAAAAAGCACAATCAAAGAGAGTACAAACCTGATAATGCCCACACTGAAAAAAGTGTTCTCAATGAGGTTTTTATCGATTCGGGAAACATCGATGATTTGGTCTTTTCTCGTATTCGAGATCAAAAAGCCCTGGTCATTGAGTCAGGAAAAAATGCATCGACGATAGCCATCGAAATGGTTTTGTCTGCGAGTCCTGAATATTTTCGTGATGACCCATTAGATACCGGTGTGTTTGACCAGAAGAAAATGGAGGTTTGGCGCGATGCTAATCTCGTTTTTTTGAAAAATAGATATGGCGATAACTTAGTCCGTGTTGATCTGCATTTGGATGAATCCACGCCACACATGCACGCGATTATTACTCCGCTCGTACAGAAAGAACGAAAGATTCGAGGCAAGGATAAGTACAGAACAGTAAACGTTCTTGATGCGAAAAATATGTTTAATCGAAAAGCCTTGGTCGAGTTGCAAAGTGAAGCAGCAGAAGCTGTTTCTTCACTTGGTATTCAGCGAGGATTGCGACACAGCAAGGCCACTCATACTCCAATCAGGCAAAACTATACAGTGATGTCAAAAACAGAGAATGAGCGCTTAGAGAGGCATGTAGAGGCTCATGAGATTGGTCTTATTGGTGGGTATAACAAAGAAACGTTAAGGCAATATGCTAACTATGTGATTGATAACTACGAAAAGCATCGTTCAAAGCAAGACCAAAGAATTAAAGAGCTTGAAATTCAATTAGAAACAAAAAACAAACAGCTGGAATTTTATGCTAAATATCAAGATCATACGCTTGAAGGTGGGGCGTTTATGCAAAATGTCAGGTATGAAGTTGAAAGCATTCATAGGCGCTTTAAAAATCATTATCACCTGCTTCAAAAACAAAACGATGCTTTGTTGGAAATAAACGAATCTCTACAAATAGAAAAACAAAACGCTCTAAGAGAGTTAGATATTAGCAAGGGTCATTACCAAGATTCATATCGCATAGACAGAGAGCAAATTGATTCACATCGAATAGACAGAGAGAAAATAAAAGAGGTATACACAGAGCTATCCAAAACAGATTTATTAGATATCAATCCATATGATTGATTCTTAGAAAGTTATGGAAAAGAGTGTTTTCCATCGATTCTGAGTTCAAACGTAACCACCTAGAATTTGCTTTATATTCCCTCGAAAAGCGTCACAAACTTACAAGGCGTTATGGAAGCATATCGCCTTGATCAAGTGTCCAAAATCTTTACTAAGAGCGCTTGAGGGGCTCTGAGGCGCGTTTTTGATAGCAAAGTTTGCTATTTACCATAATAGGAATAATGAACACCTCAAATTCATCATATACTTCGCTTTTGAAAAATCATTAGGGTGCAAATTATGGTTGGTACAAAGGTTGAAGTTCTAACTGATATTTGGAAGAGTGCTCAGGAACTACAGCAAGACATTGAGCTTGTAAAAAGGTCTTTTGAACAGTGGATCTCTAAGAATGATACGGGACGTAGTTCAGAAGATGCCGCATTTGAATCTCTTTGTGAGCATTATTGCTCTGCATTAGCCTCTAAAAAATTAGACTTGATTTTAGAAAACTGCTTTGAGAAGCCTACGGATGAAGACTGTGGTTGGGTAAGGAATTAAAGTAAGAACGGCTCCCAATCGGGAGCCGTTCTTTGTTACAGAGTCACGCTTATGAAAAATTTCACAGTGAAATTGTAGGTTACGAAGTCACGTGATTTTTGTTCTTTTCCGGACGAGTTGAATGCTAGGTCGGGTTGAAATAAGTGGTTCGGACGAGTTGAATTCTACCTTGAACTATCTCGTGATCCACCCATGGAAACTTTCGGTTCTGCGTGAACATTACAGGAATAATACACACCGATTTTTGAGAAGTTGAACCTCATTCTTAAGCGACCTTTAACACAAGGAAATCACCTTTCCGCGGAGAACTTCGGTTTCTATTTCCTTTGATTTTAACTACAATATAATTACGATGTAGTTATGGTTGTGATATGTCTTACTTAAATTTTCAATGGGATCCCAACAAAGCTGAAACGAACAGAAGAAAACATGGTGTTACCTTTCATGAGGCTCAGTCAGTTTTTTATGATGAGTTTGCCCGTGTTATTCCAGATCCAGACAGTTCATTTGGTGAAGAGCGTTTCATTATTTTAGGCGTAAGTGAGGAATACAATACTTTGGTTGTTTGTCATTGCTATCGTGGGGATGATGAGAAAATCAGAATTATATCAGCCAGAAAAGCAGAGAAACGAGAACGAAAACAATATGAGGATTGCCGTTATGCGTGAACAGTATGATTTTTCTAACTCAGTAGCTAACCCTTATGTGAAAAAATCAAAGAAGCAGATAACGATAAGATTAGATGAAGATGTTATTAGCTACTTCAAAGAGCTTTCAGACAAGAATGGAGTTCCTTACCAGAACTTAATGAATCTTTATTTGAAAGATTGTGCATCTAAACATAAAGAGTTGAAGATGGATTGGCAGTAGCCACTACAAATCGAATTTAGACACAAGAACGGCTCCCGATTGGGAGCCGTTCTTCGTAACGGAGTCACGCGATTGAACATAATAGGAATAATAAACACCGATTTTGTTAGCTTGCCCTGTTGATGCTTATGTAACTTGCCATTTTGAGCATGGAAATGTATAGATGGCTCTCTATACATTTAACTCTTTGTCTTATGAATATTATTTCTTCCCCTAAATTTTCAATCACATTACTCCATCCCAGATACTGGGGAGTTTGGCTTGGTTTTGCTTTACTTGCTCTGGTTGTAAATATTTTTCCATACTTTCTCCTACGTCTTATTGGAAATAGCATAGGCTTGGTGGCTATGAGGATTCTTAAGAGGCGTTACCAAGTGGCAAAAGAAAACTTTCGACTTTGTTTCCCTGGACAATCCGAAGTTGTTTATGAAAGGTTGGTATTGTCAAATTTTAAATATACAGGTATGGCTCTTATAGAAACAGGTATGGCTTGGTTTTGGCCTAAGTGGAGAATTAGTCAAATCTCGTCAACTCAAGGTCAAGAAAATATAAATGAGCAGGGAGAAAGAGGTGTTCTGATTTTATGCACTCACCATCTGAATTTGGAACTAACGGCTCGTATTTTTAGTCAATTTTGTAAAGGGTACGGAGTGTATCGTCCCAACTCCAATCCAGCATATGAATTTGTTCAGCATAGAGGGCGAACTCGGTTTGGGCACAAGATGGTTGATCGAAAAGATTTAAGAACAATGATAAAGGTACTCAAAGGCGGAGGAAGGCTTTGGTATTTACCTGACCATGACTATGGTCAGGCAAACTCAGTTTTTGCTCCTTTCTTCTCCGTTAAAGAGGCCGCTACTACATCAGGATCTAGTATGTTGATTGATTCAACTGGTTGTGCGGTAATCTCAGGTGTAACTGTTTTTGATGAAAATGGTTACACCCTTCATATTGGTCAGGATTTAAGTCACAGCATAAAGAGACGTGACCCTTTGAATGCAGCAGCTGTGCTTAACCAAGAAATTGAAAAAATGATTGAGAGAGACATTCCAGCATGGATGTGGCTACACAAAAGATTTAAAACACGCCCAGAAGGAGCTAGAGCCTTTTACTCATGAGTTTATGTTGAGCTTCAACTTATTTAACGTAACGTCACTTAGTGCGAACTGAGATTTAGACACAAGAACGGCTCCCGATTAGGAGCCGTTCTTTGTTGCGCAGGTGAATCCTAGCTAAGGTAACAGAATCTTAATGCTCTGGTTGTCTATTGATGACGT
>NZ_JBFSSD010000088.1:0-6419 GCF_041466145.1 Vibrio sp. 10N.239.312.D08
TTGTACGGTGGTGTGAGAGGACGGAGGCCGTGAGGCCTCCTCCTACTCGATTCATGCTTAAGTTAATACGCCACTCGAGGCTAGCGTGTTAGCTCCAATCGAATCAGCACTTCATCGGTAATGTCCTCTATCTCGCCATAACCGATAAACGCCGTCACCTCATTCTCTAGCTTCTTAGCTTGATGCATACTGATGCGTGAAAGCTCTTCTAAATCCGACTGGAATAAACTCGTTAGCGGATTAAAGATAGGTGCCGTGGTGACTCGCAATACATACACATCACCTAAGTGCTGCGCTTTCTTGATGAATAAGATGCGTTCCTTTGCTGAGGCGAAGTCTTTGACCAACTTGGTGTGTACCGACTGGATTTTGTCGCCAAACTTCACTGCAGCAATGTACACGTCATGATGCTTAGGCTCCGCACCTTCAATTCTTTTTAGTGGCTCAGCCAACAGTGAGTTGGTGTGACCCTTGAAGATTGGCTCGAGTGAGAACTTTTGGTTGTGACCAAGTTTAGCAAGTAACGTTAGATGCTTATTCAGTGGGAAATTCACACCAATGATCTTACAGCGCAGCGTTGAACTTGGCTTATCAATGAATATTGGGTTACTGACCATCTTGCTCAACAAAATGTTGTGCAGTGATTCGAGTAGCGAATGTGTTGGCAGTATCTCTTGCTTCTTAATCAGCTTACTTTGGTTTTGATCGATAAGCCCATTAAGGAAAGCGATGGTACGCATTGTCTTGGCGTTCTCGGCAATAACCAACTGCACGTTGCGACCATTCGGACTCACTCGAATTACGTGGTAAGGCACTGTGCTCAGTGGCAGGTTCTTGTCATAGAGCTGCAGTTCATTGAAGTTCACTAATACCGGATCATTAATCTTGAGTACCATTGGGTGTTCAAGGCTAATGCTCAGTCCACGCTTCGAAATATCTAAGGTGTGTCCGTTCGCCGCTGCGCCATCTTGTGATGTAAGTTGCAACGGTGACTTAAATTGGTATCTCGGCTCTTTACGACGAGTCTGAGAGTCAAAGTAGATGCTTTGAATATTGCCGACGACAGTACGCGGGTGACGGAAGCGGTTCAATTCACTGCTTGGAATGCGTGGCTTTTCACTCAGAAGATAGTCCGCCGCACTTTCGTGATCGCCAATCTCTTGCAAGATTCCGCAATGCGTCAGTTGAGCTGAGCTTTGAGCCAGCGTATCCGAGTGTTTAGCTAATGCTTGTCGCTCAGTGTCTGAAAGTTCGAAAACCGAGAACTTGAACGCCTTCCAACTTTTACGTTTGCCACCGATGTGCCAGAACAGCTGTCTTTGTTCACGAGAGGCTTCAGGCAGCATCATTGAATAGAACAAGGTCTTGTTTTGGTGTTCATGGGTAAAAGAGTAGATAACGTTACTGGTTCCCTTCACTCCTGGTTTCGCCAACAGGTTCATACGTTGCTCGTTGAACAGGGTACCCAGCGCTTGTTGATTTCGTTCGTCGTGCCAATATTGCCATAATGGATGGTTGTTATCCGTCAGTAGGGCAAGCTTTAGTTCGCTGCCGCTGAAAAACAGGGGTAGGTTACAAGTATGCTTTAGATAGGTATGTTCGATTCCTCGAGTACGAGTTCGAATAATCCTATCTTGATTCTCATGGCTGGTTTTCTTACTGGTGCTATTTAAAGACTCATCGAGTAAGCGAGCCACAATATTGTTGTCGCTTACCTTGATGGTTCTTAGAAATTTGACCGCGTTGTTCTCATAAGATTCGTCGATACCCAAAACACGAAATTCAACCGCTTGGTTAACATCGTTTTCTTGGGACTTTTCGATAAGCTCTGAGAACTTAACGCTGATGATCTCGCCGAGGTTGTATCGAAAGGCGCTCGGTACTTTGAACTTTGCACCCGACGGGGAGATATCAACCGTTACACCATGTAGGCTTTGCCCTTTCGATGTGGTGATCTCGACCTGCGAGCTAATCTTGAGTCTGTTCTCTTGGCGTTTTAAGTCGTAACCTAGGTTAATAGCTTCCGCTTCGTACGGGCTATTGGCGCTAGTAATGTCGTGGTTACCTTGAGAAGATGTTTTAACAACGCTCAGAGGCTGAGTTCGCGGAGTCATTACTAACTCCCATGCGCCTTCTGTGTAACCTTTAAACTTTTTCGTACCACGTTGATATGCGTTTAAAGCGATATCATCGAGCCAGTGCTTACGGCCATCGAGAGTGAACTGACGACACTCATTATCAATACGCCCGCGTAAATCAAT
This sequence comes from Vibrio sp. 10N.239.312.D08, assembly GCF_041466145.1. Taxonomy (NCBI): domain Bacteria; kingdom Pseudomonadati; phylum Pseudomonadota; class Gammaproteobacteria; order Vibrionales; family Vibrionaceae; genus Vibrio; species Vibrio sp. 10N.239.312.D08. Next base: position 2,262 of record NZ_JBFSSD010000088.1, read on the forward strand.
GCTCTTTGTACACGGAGCCATGATACGATTCAGTTCCATTTTAACGAGCAGCTTCAGAGACGGCGATTCCCCTTCTGTCATTTGAGAAAGAAGGAATTCGAAATCTTCGGCGTGGTAAGCCGGGATTAAACGTTCTGCTACAGATAGAATTTCAGATTGCTGCATACTTTTCTTGTTAGAATGGACGGTGCGTTTATGTTATCGACTAGTTTAAATCGATCTTTAAGTATAAGTGGTATGACTGCAACTTTTATTTTCATCCGTACGGTCAAATAAGTCACAAATTGACAACATCATTGTGTAATTGAGTAAATTATTGAGGTTTTATGGCGAAGGCAAAGCGAGCTTATGTGTGTAATGACTGTGGTGCTGACTTTCCACGTTGGCAGGGGCAGTGCAACGCATGTGGTGCTTGGAACACGATTACAGAAGTTAGGTTAGCCGCTTCACCTCAAGTAGCGCGCAATGAAAGATTATCTGGTTATGCAGGTGCAGTAACAGAATCGAGCGTTCAGACATTATCTGAAATTAATCTACAAGAAGTACCACGCTTTAGTAGTGGCTTCAAAGAACTCGATCGCGTACTTGGTGGTGGTGTCGTACCGGGTGCTGCGATCCTGATTGGTGGTAACCCGGGTGCCGGTAAATCAACGCTGCTATTACAAACCATGTGTCAGCTTTCTTCTCAATTACCGACTCTCTATGTAACCGGGGAAGAATCTCTGCAACAAGTCGCGATGCGTGCGTCTCGACTTGGATTGCCAAAAGAGCACCTAAAGATGCTCTCTGAAACCAACGTGGATAAGATTTGTCAGGTTGCAGAAAAAGAACAACCTAAGATCATGGTTATCGACTCGATCCAAGTTATGCACGTTGCGGATGTTCAATCTTCTCCGGGCAGTGTTGCACAAGTTCGTGAATCGGCAACCGCATTAACGCGCTACGCAAAACAGAATAACGTTGCTGTGTTCTTAGTTGGACACGTAACTAAAGACGGCACCTTAGCAGGGCCAAAAGTACTTGAGCACATTATTGACTGTTCTGTTTTATTAGATGGCGGAACCGATAGCCGTTTTAGAACGCTACGCAGCCACAAAAACCGTTTTGGTGCAGTGAATGAACTGGGTGTGTTTGCGATGACAGGCCAAGGGCTAAAAGAAGTCAGCAACCCATCCGCTATCTTCTTGTCTCGTGGTGAAGAAGAAACCTCGGGCAGTTCTGTCATGGTGGTGTGGGAAGGGACGCGTCCACTTCTTGTCGAAATCCAAGCGCTGGTGGATTATTCACAGCTGGCTAACCCACGTCGCGTCGCTGTCGGCCTAGAGCAAAACAGGCTTTCTTTGTTATTAGCGGTGCTGCATAAACACGGCGGCTTACAAATGGCTGACCAAGATGTGTTTGTGAATGTCGTCGGTGGTGTTAAAGTAACCGAAACCAGTGCTGATCTTGCGTTGGTGATGGCTCTACTTTCTAGTTTCAGAGACCGCGCATTACCAAAAGATGTGGTGGTATTTGGAGAAGTAGGCCTAGCGGGTGAGATTCGACCTGTACCGAGCGGACAAGAGCGTTTAAATGAAGCATTTAAACACGGCTTTAAGAAAGCGATTGTACCGGCGGCTAACATGCCTAAAGGTGGCATTCCAGGAATGCAGATCCACGGTGTGAAAAAATTATCGGAAGCAATTAATGCTTTTGATGAGTTGTAATTGAACTCACTTCAGCTACTCTATACAGCAGCAATTCAGCCTAACCTTAACGCCGATTAGGCTTTAGGTTAGCACTATAATTAACAATCATTTAGATTGTTACTACTGAGTGCCTTTTTCTATATGTTAGAAAAAGGCAAAGTTTTTTAGTCCCAAATGCATGCAAAGCTATCAGTCTTCACAGATTGTGATATACTCTGCGCGCATTTTATATCCTATTAACAGAGTAAGACAATGGCAGATTTATCGAAATACAGAAACATTGGTATTTTCGCGCACGTTGATGCGGGTAAAACAACTACCACTGAGCGTATCCTTAAGCTAACTGGTCAAATCCACAAGACTGGTGAAGTACATGATGGCGAATCAACGACTGACTTCATGGAACAGGAAGCTGAGCGCGGTATTACTATCCAATCAGCAGCTGTAAGCTGTTTTTGGAACGATCACCGTCTAAACGTTATCGATACTCCTGGACACGTTGACTTCACAGTTGAAGTATACCGTTCTCTTAAAGTTCTTGATGGCGGTATCGGTGTATTCTGTGGTTCTGGTGGTGTTGAACCTCAATCAGAAACTAACTGGCGCTACGCTAACGAATCAGAAGTATCTCGTCTGATCTTCGTTAACAAACTAGACCGTATGGGTGCAGACTTCTACAACGTTGTTGACCAAGTTAAAAACGTTCTAGGTGCAACTCCTCTAGTAATGGTTCTACCAATCGGCCGTGAAGACGAGTTCGTTGGTGTTGTAGACCTACTAAGCCGTAAAGCATACGTTTGGGATGACACTGGTCTTCCTGAAAACTACGAAATCAAAGATGTTCCAGCGGACATGGTTGATGACGTTGAGCAATACCGTGAAGAGCTAATCGAAACAGCTGTAGAGCAAGACGATGACCTAATGGAAGCTTACATGGAAGGTGAAGAGCCTTCTATTGAAGACGTTAAGCGTTGTATCCGTAAAGGTACTCGTGATATCGCATTCTTCCCAACGTTCTGTGGTTCTGCGTTCAAGAACAAAGGTATGCAACTTATCCTTGATGCTGTAGTAGATTACCTACCAGCACCAACTGAAGTTGACCCTCAGCCTCTAATGGATGAGAACGGTGAAGAAACTGGCGAACACGCTATCGTTTCTACAGATGAGACTTTCAAAGCGCTTGCATTCAAAATCATGGATGACCGTTTCGGTGCTCTAACTTTCGTTCGTATTTACTCTGGTAAACTGAACAAAGGTGACACGATTCTTAACTCATTCACTGGCAAGACTGAACGTGTTGGCCGTATGGTTGAGATGCAAGCTGATGACCGTAACGAACTAACTAGCGCACAAGCTGGTGACATCATTGCGATCGTTGGTATGAAGAACGTGCAAACTGGTCACACTCTATGTGATCCTAAGCACCAAGTAACGCTTGAGCCAATGGTATTCCCAACTCCAGTAATCTCAATCGCTGTATCTCCAAAAGATAAAGGCGGTTCTGAGAAAATGGGTATCGCTATCGGTAAAATGGTTGCAGAAGATCCATCTTTCCAAGTTGAGACTGACGAAGAGACTGGCGAAACTATCCTGAAAGGTATGGGTGAACTTCACCTAGACATCAAGGTAGATATCCTTAAGCGTACATACGGCGTTGACCTAACTGTAGGTGCTCCTCAAGTTGCTTACCGTGAAACTATCACTCAAGCAATTGAAGATAGCTACACGCACAAGAAGCAATCTGGTGGTTCTGGTCAATTCGGTAAGATCGATTACCGTATCAAACCAGGCGAAGCAGGTTCTGGCTTCAAGTTCAACTCTGTAGTTGTGGGCGGTAACGTTCCTAAAGAATTCTGGCCTGCAGTTGAGAAAGGCTTCGCATCTATGATGGAAAACGGCGTACTAGCTGGCTTCCCAACTCTAGACGTTGAAGTTGAACTTTTCGATGGTGGTTTCCACGCAGTCGATTCATCTGCTATCGCATTTGAAATCGCAGCGAAAGGCGCATTCCGTCAATCTATGCCTAAAGCTGGCGCGCAACTTCTTGAGCCAATCATGAACGTTGACGTGTTCACTCCAGACGATCACGTTGGTGATGTTATCGGTGACCTTAACCGTCGTCGTGGCATGATCAAAGATCAACAAGCTGGCGTAACTGGTGTTCGTATTAAAGCTGACGTACCTCTTTCTGAGATGTTCGGCTACATCGGTCACCTACGTACTATCACTTCTGGTCGTGGCCAATTCTCTATGGAATTCGCACAATACGCACCATGTCCAACTAACGTTGCTGACGAAGTGATTGCAAAAGTTAAAGCAGAAAAAGAAGCTGGTAAGTAATTAGCCCTTTTCTCAATTAGCTAAAAAAGCCCCGCAAGTGAAAGCTTGCGGGGCTTTTTATTGCTTGTAACATACTGCGAGATGCGAGATGCGAGATGCGAGATGCGAGATGCGAGATGCGAGATGCGAG
>NZ_JBFSSD010000089.1:0-6244 GCF_041466145.1 Vibrio sp. 10N.239.312.D08
CCGATAGTACCAACGTTTACGTGCGGTTTCGTACGTTCAAATTTTTCTTTAGACATGGGGTGTCCCTCTAGGTACGGATTAGGTGGCTTAAAATAAGACCACGCAACCAAAAAAATGGTTTTCTTTATTAAAGGAGAAGAAGCTTTAGACTGGTGCTAATACCCAGAGTCGAACTGGGGACCTCACCCTTACCAAGGGTGCGCTCTACCGACTGAGCTATATCAGCACACAAAATGAGTTGGAGCGTGCAGCGGGAATCGAACCCGCATCATCAGCTTGGAAGGCTGAGGTAATAGCCATTATACGATGCACGCAACACGTAACTCTGTTTGAGCTATTTAACCTTTAGAATATGGTGGAGAGGGACGGATTCGAACCATCGAAGGCAGTGCCAACAGATTTACAGTCTGCTCCCTTTGGCCACTCGGGAACCTCTCCAAATTTTGAGCTTTCTCTCGCTTGCCTTATAGGAAGGGAGAAAGTGGTGCCGACTACCGGAATCGAACTGGTGACCTACTGATTACAAGTCAGTTGCTCTACCTACTGAGCTAAGTCGGCACAAGTGGAGCGCATTTTATTGAATGATTTTCCACCTTGCAATAGTAAATTGAAAAAAAGTGCAAAATTCTCTGACCAAACTCCTACATACGGCTATTTAGCTCAAGGTTTACGTCTTTAACCCGCATCTAGTACAGGAAGATATTTTATTTATCTATCGCTTGATGTATTTTCCATGCACTTGTTTTGTTATCCACTATAGAGTTTTGTATGAGCCCATTTATGTCATTTGACCGCGAACGTTGGTCTGAGCTAAGGAATTTAGTTCCGATGACACTTTCTGAGAGCGACTTAAAAGAGCTTCAAGGCATCAATGAAAAGCTCACAATGGAAGAGGCAGTAGAGATCTATCTACCGCTATCTCGTCTATTGAACCTCTATGTGGCAGCCAGACAGAATAGAAACTCGGTACTCCACCAATTTCTAGATAAGAAAGAGAAAGCGCCACCTTTTATCATCGGTATTGCGGGTAGCGTAGCTGTTGGCAAAAGTACCACTGCGCGTCTGCTTAAAGCCCTACTCTCTCGCTGGGAAAACCACCCAAAAGTTGAACTAGTGACAACCGATGGCTTTTTATATCCAAACGAGGTGTTAGAAGAGAAAGGGTTGATGAGCAAAAAGGGCTTTCCTGAATCTTACGATATCAAGCGTTTAGTGAACTTTGTTTCGGATGTAAAAGCTTGCAAGAGAAATGTCACAGCCCCTGTTTACTCGCATCTTACGTACAATATTACTGATGACGTTAAGTGCGTCGACCTACCAGATGTGCTTATTATTGAAGGGCTTAATGTTTTACAAACCGGAATGAATTATCCACACGAGCCACATCGCGTGTTTATTTCAGACTTCCTTGATTTCTCACTCTATGTTGACGCTGATAGCCAACAAATCAAAGAATGGTACGTCAATCGCTTTATGAAATTCCGCGATGGCGCGTTTACTAAGCCTGGCTCTTACTTTAGTCATTACACTAAATTATCGAACCAAGCCGCATTGGACAAAGCAGAAGGTATCTGGAGTTCAATTAATGGCTTGAACCTTGAACAAAATATCCTTCCGACAAGAGAAAGGGCTCACCTGATTCTACGTAAAGGCGCAGATCATATGGTTGAAGAAGTGTTACTAAGAAAATAGTAACGCCTTAGTCGCCTTTTCTTAGCGATATCTCGCCACCAATATAGCTCTCGACACCATTCTCAGTTTTGAGCAATACAGCACCTTGTTCATCGATGCCTTGAACAACACCTTCAATTTCTCTAGGTCCAATGATCAATCTAACATTGCGACCTAAGAAATTATCCAAGCGGTTCCAACGCTCTAAAAAATTGGACATTCCTTTCAACTCGTAGTCGACAAGTGACTTATCCCAAGCATTGATCAGAGCCTGCGCTAACTGGTTACGGTCTGGCACCTTCCCATCACACACTTCTTTAAGGGAAGTCCATGGCTGGCCAATACCTGATGTTGTTGGATCCATGGATAGGTTTAGCCCTAAACCAATCACAATATGCGCAGCGCCGCCAGACTGTCCTGACAGCTCGACCAAGATACCTGCAAGCTTCTTGTCATTGTGGTAAAGGTCGTTCGGCCATTTAAGCTTTACACCTTCTACGCCCATCTCTTCCAAAGCTTCAACAACAGCTACACCAACCACAAGGCTTAAGCCCATTGCGGCAGCCATCCCCGCGTCGAGTCTCCAATACATTGAAAGATAGAGGTTTGCACCAAATGGTGATACCCACTCTCGTCCACGGCGTCCACGACCCGCAGCTTGATATTCAGCAATACAGACAGAACCCGATTCGAGGGTGTTAGTGCGCTCTAATAGGTGTTGGTTTGTAGAACCTATGATGGGAATGAGTTCAAGAGAAGCATCGCGACTAACTGCAGACAATTTGTCTTGGTCAAGCATATCCAAACGACTGGCTAGTTTGTAACCCTTGCCTTGTACTCGGTAGATATCTAAACCCCACTCTTGAATACCTTTAATGTGCTTACTGATAGCCGCTCGTGATACGCCAATCATTTCACCTAGGTCTTCACCTGAATGAAACTCACCGTCAGCAAGACATCTCAATAGTGCAAGCTTGGTACTGTGCTCTCTCATGCCAATGACTCCAAAGCCTTATCCAAGTTTGTCTCGCAGTCTCGTCCCATAAAGCGCACTTCATGTTCCAATCGAATATCGAATTTATTCAAAACGGACTGGCGCACTCGCTCTGCAAGCTTAAGGATATCCACAGCAGAAGCCTCATCATAATTGATAATAACCAATGCTTGGTTGGGGTGAACCTGAGCGCCACCTTCTGTCACACCCTTGAACTGGCATTGATCAATCAGCCAGCCAGCAGCAACTTTGATCATGTCATTACTCTCATAACCAACCATATTTGGATATAGAGCTAACAAGCGATCAAAATGATCTTTGGTGATCACAGGGTTTTTGAAGAAGCTACCCGCATTCCCTTGTACTCTAGGGTCTGGCAGCTTACTTGAACGGATAGCACACACTTCATCAAATATAGTGCGAGGGGAGAGCGTATCGGCTGCTAGGCTTTTTAACGGGCCATAGTGATTGCATGGCTCCCACTCTTTCGGCAACGTTAAACCAATCGCAACAACAATCGCTTTACCGTAGAGAGCGTGTTTGAAAATAGAATCTCGGTAACCAAAGAGACACTCTTCTTTGTTTAATCGCTTAACTGTATAAGTATCCAGACACAGAATATCGACATACTCGCATACATCTTGCAGCTCAACACCATACGCACCAATATTCTGAATTGGAGCAGAGCCTGAACAGCCGGGTATCATTGCTAGGTTTTCTAGACCACCCAACCCCTTATCCACACTCCACTCAACCAAGCTTGGCCAATCCTCGCCACCACTTACATGCAGTAGGTGATGACTGTCCGTCTCGGCCAGCTCAATCCCGGCTAATTTATTCACGATGACCAGGCCAGCGAAGTGCTCAGTAAAAAGCATATTACTGCCCTTACCCAGTATTAACTTAGGCAAAGCTGACCATTTAGGGTCTTTGTAAAGCGAAATAAGTTCTTCGGTAGTGGTGACTTCAACCAACACATCACACGTCTGATCGATGGAAAAAGTATGAACATTTTTTAAACTAGCATTGAGATGGAATTGCATGGCGATATTCAATTAACTTACACTGCGGTCATTCTACAGCAGATAAACCAATGGCGCAGTGACTGAATGAACAATGTCATCATTACTCAATTAGACCCAGTAAAGGTTCCCCTAGTTAAACGTTTCTATAAAGAACACTACCCAACGGGAAAAGCGAATAAGAGTGAACTGATCTACTCGTTATTGCTGGATAACGAGCTATGCGGTGTCGTGCGTTTTCGTACAATAGAAAATAATCGTTTACTTACTGGAATGGCGATATCAAAACAACATCGCGGTCAGCAATTAGGCTCCCAGCTTATGGATTATTGTGCGCAACATACGCTTACGGAAGACGATTACTGCTTTGCTTACGCTCATCTCACCAATTTTTACGCGCGACACAAATTCGTACAAGTAGACCCCAAAGATCTACCAAATGGTTTAAGAGTTTTATACGAGCGCTATTTGAATAGCGGAAAAGATCTCATTCCTATGCATTATCAGCAAAATTGTTAGAGAATGCCTCGATTATCTAGTATTTGGTACTATCCCTTTGGTAAAATTAAAGGTTCGCAATTTTGCATATTTTTAAGGTAAAACAGTCAATATGATTGCCAGTAGGAATCCATTCATACAGTTGCCAACCATAGCGCAGAATCCTGACAAGTTTGAAGTACTACTATCAGCGCAAGAGTTTCGAACTCGTCTACTTGATGAGATATCTCGCGCAACGACTCGTATTAGTTTAGTCGCTTTGTATCTTGAAGATGATGAGGCTGGCCGTGAGATCCTAACTGCCTTATATGAAGCAAAGCAAAAGAATCCAGAATTAGACGTGAGCGTTTGTGTCGATTGGCACCGAGCGCAGCGCGGATTGATTGGTGCAGAGTCTTCTGAAGGCAATGCAGCCATGTATAAAGAGTTTGCTGAAAGATATCAGCATTCTGTGCCTGTCTATGGCATTCCAGTTCGTGGCAAAGAAGTCTTTGGCGTATTGCACTTAAAAGGCTTTATCGTCGATGATAGCGTGATATACAGCGGTGCAAGCCTTAACAATATCTATCTGAATTACCATGACCGCTATCGCTTTGATCGTTACCATGTTTTAAACAATGCAGCTCTTGCTGACTCAATGTTTGCCTACGTACACGAACAGATGGTTGCGGACAGCGCTGTTTATGACCTGGCTGATAAGAACAAACCTGCGACCAAAGAACTGAAACCAGCGATTCGTCAGTTTCGAGCATCATTGGCAAGGTCTCAGTATCAATTCGAAGGGCAAGAGGTTTCAGCAGAGCAAGTGGCTGTAACACCATTGGTTGGTATCGGTAAAAGACGTAACCGTCTGAATCAGGGAATCAACCAACTCGTCGCTCAAGCTAAAGATGAAATCTTCATCTGCACACCTTACTTCAACTTCCCACCTAGCCTAGCTAAAGAAGTGAAGAAAGCACTTAAGCGTGGCGTAAAGGTCAGCATTGTTGTTGGTGATAAGACAGCGAATGATTTCTTTATCTCACCAGAAGAAGAGTTTAAAACGATTGGTGGTTTGCCATACCTTTACGAACTGAACTTACGCCGTTTCGCTAAAGCGAATGAAGCTCATATTGCTAGCCGTAATCTATCAATTCGACTTTGGCAACACGATTCCAATAGCTTCCACCTAAAGGGCATTTGGGTAGATAAGCGCTACATGCTACTAACAGGTAATAATCTAAATCCACGCGCATGGAAGTTGGATCTAGAGAACGGTATCTTTATCCAAGATAACTACCATCACCTAACAGACAAGTTTCAGGCTGAAGTGGATAACATCCTTCAACACACTCAGCTTATCTGTACTTATAAGCAGTTAGACAAGGTAGAGAGCTACCCGATGGAAGTTCAGAAGTTGATTCGTAAGATCACTCGTGTGAAAGCCGATAGGGTGCTTAAGCAAATACTGTAGTCGATGTATTAGAGACACTATTTATCAACGCCTAGCAAACGCTAGGCGTTTTTGTATCTACGAGATAGCTATTTAGGTTTGTTTGATGGTCTTTCGAATCAACATCTCTATTTATGCATAGTGAGTGTGATAGCTTGAAGTGTTAAGCATCCTACCTTTTCCTTAGTCAGTCTCAGGGTTCCAGATACGTGTATCAGGTATGGTTTAGATAGCAGCTAAACGAGTACCAATACGAACATAATCGACAATTACCCTTTACGTATTCAAGCAATAAAGTCTCACTCCTTAGGGCGAAGTACGTACGCGATAGAGAATTTCACATAGTAAAACAATCAGATTAGTGCTCTGCTCTATTTAGCTTAAGAGTTAGAAGTGACCACCTATATTCCCAAGCAGCACCTCCCGATATATAGAGAAGTACTTCATAGCTAGCGATAAGGATCTACTACTAAAACCCAAAACACATACGCAGGAAACGACGAAAGCCTAGTCGTCAGACTAGGCTTTCTGATATGTGCCGGAATAGCATGAAGTGCAGGGGCTCGGTGTCTTTATACCAATTAAAGTAAAAATGTGATCTAATTAAGATTGATGAATTATTGTGAA
>NZ_JBFSSD010000090.1:0-6167 GCF_041466145.1 Vibrio sp. 10N.239.312.D08
TTGTACGGTGGTGTGAGAGGACGGAGGCTGCGAGGCCTCCTCCTACTCGATTCTGAAACTTTCTGAATATTTCTCAACCAACGAATACGTTATTCTGTCACGGCTTCTTGTTTGAAGCATGGGCTTTTCAACGTGTTCATCTTTTCGATTTCATTGGTTAAGCGCAGCGAGAGCAGGGCTTTCTGGTTCGAAGCAAAATCAAACATCACGATAGTCGCAGTGCCAACGGTCGTCAGTTTCTGTTGAGCCTTACTGACAATCGCGTATTCCATGGTGAATCGGTCATCTTGAATATCGGTAACACGTGAGCCGACCATCAAGGTATCTGGATACGTGACTGGGCGGAAATACTTACAGTAAGTGTCACCAAGAACAGGACCAACTTTGGTAATCGCCATCTCTTCCATCAGCTCGACGTGCTTGAAAAAATCTAAGCGAGCGGTTTCGAAATAGCGAAAATATACAGCGTTGTTAACGTGATTGAGTGCGTCCATTTCTCCCCAAGCGACAGGGATTTCTGTTACTACCGGGTAGTCAGATAATAGTGCTTCCATGCGAACTCTCTTATTGTTATGTAGGGATAAGTTGTTATTGGAATAAAAACCCTACCGCTAAATTAACAAAACTGCAACACGCGTGATTTAAGTTTTTTAAGCTTGAAACCACACAATGTCAGTGACTTAGTTGCACATCCACTCAATAGTTAGGCACTAAGGTGTTTGAATTGCAGCTCAACCAAGCGTTGGTACAATTCGCAGCTATTGATGAGAGACTGGTGGTCGCCGATGTCTACTAGTTGTCCTTTATCGAGCACCGCAATTTGGTCGGCGTGTTTAATTGTTGATAATCGATGGGCGATAATGATCGTCGTTCTGCCACGCATTAACTCTTCTAACGCTTGTTGTACGTGATGCTCACTTTCACTGTCTAGTGCGCTGGTTGCTTCATCCAACAATAGAATATTTGGATCTTTCAAGATGGCTCGTGCGATGGCAATACGTTGTCTCTGCCCACCAGAAAGCCTTACACCACGTTCACCAAGAAAGCTGTTGTAGCCATCAGGTAGGTTTTGAATGAACTCGTGTGCGTGCGCTTTCTTCGCCGCTTCGATCACTTGCTCGTCTGTTGCCTGCGGGTTGCCGTAGCGAATGTTATGGAACACATCGTTACTGAACAGAGCAGGTTGTTGCGGTACCAATGCCATCTGCTTTCTTAGCTCGTTAGGATCAAACTGATTCAGTTCAACACCGCCTAAGGTGACCTTACCCACTTGTGGGTCGTAGAAACGTTGCAGCAGTTCGAACAGAGTAGTTTTACCTGCGCCAGACGGGCCAACCAGTGCCAACACTTTGCCTTCATGGGCAGTAAGCGTGAGGTTGCTTGTTGCGGGTTGGTCCGGTCTTGATGGATAACAGAAGGTCACATCATCAAATGCAACTTCTGGCGTTACGTTAGCAAGCGAAGTTGGATTCGCAACTGGCGCAACAATATGGCTTTCAACTTGTAGGATCTCGATTAATCGCTCGGTCGCACCTGCCGCGCGTTGCAGTTCACCCATCACTTCAGAAATCGTACCTAACGATGAAGCAACCATAATTGCGTAGAACACAAACGCCGCTAAGTCACCAGCCGACATAGTGCCGTTGATAACATCACTGCCGCCTACCCAAAGCATGCCTGCAATAGCACTAAATACAATCACGATAACGCCAGAAATAAGAATCGCGCGCTGTTTTACACGCTGGCGACCAATCTCATATGCCTTTTCAACTTCAACCGCGAATGACGCTTTCTCTTGCTCTTCTCGGCTGTAGCTTTGCACCGTTTTAATGTGCTCAATCGCTTCACCTGCATAAGAACCCACATCAGACATCGAATCTTGGCTTTGGCGAGATAGGGCTCTCACACGACGCCCGTACACAAGAATCGGAATCAAGATAAACGGCACCGAGGCCAATACAATCAACGTCAGCTTAATATTGGTTGCAAACAGCATGATGATTGCACCAATACACATCAACGCGCTGCGCATCGCCATAGAGAACGATGAACCTATGATGCTTTGAAGCAGAGTAGTATCCGTGGTGATTCGCGACATGATGTCGCCACTGCCATTGGTTTCAAAGTAACTCGGGTGCAGCGTCACCACGTGATTGAAAACCGACAGGCGTATATCCGCACTTACTCGCTCACCAACAGAAGAGACCAAATAGAAGCGGAAGAAGGTGCCAATCGAGATCAGCACGACCACCACCATGATGAATTGAATCGCGCTGCCTAAGTCTGACAACGATTGTTGGCTGAAGCCTTGGTCGATAAGAAGACGAATACCGTGTCCGACTGAAAGGGTTAAGCTCGCTGTGAAGATCAACGCGATCAACGCAGCAATAACACGACCTTTATAAGGCTGAATGAATTTACTCAGCTCAAACAAAATACTGAGGCTTTTTTTCTCAGGTTTGGGTTCTGGCGCTTGTTGAGTCGATCGCTGAGTCTGTCGCTGGTTCGAGTCGAGCGTAGAAGAGACATCGTTTTGCATATGACTGCCTTAATGTGTTGTCGCTTTAAAAATAGGTAGCTTGTTGCTTGTTGCTTGTTGCTTATGGCTAATTGCTTTATGACTTATTGCCTGTACTGCGCGTTGTTCGCTGGGCAGTAATTGTTGTTGAGAATCGAACCCATTAAAGCATTTATTGCGCTGTGACGCTCCCTAGGAAACTCAATTTCCAATATTTCCTCATCACTAAGTGAATAATTCGAAACAACCTTAAAGGAAAACTAAGCATTCTGATCCAGTCAGTTGGATAGGAAACCAAGCTATTTAACCCTAATTTTTATGCAAGTAAATTAGCGTTGATAGGAGAGTGCACACATAAACAAGCAACCGTGCGATGATTTATAAATTGATAGAAAAACGTTTGCTATTTATCTCGATATTAGCTTTATCAATGACTTGTAAGTTTTGGTTGTAAGACCAGTTATAGCGACTGTTTTTTGTGGAATGTTTGTTACAAAAATTCAACAAAGTAGTTTTTTATACATTTTTCTTGCATAAAACCTCGGATTGAATAGAATAACCAACAAATGACAATTAATGCAGTATTGTGGCATGAGTATTCAAGTAAAGAGCATCAACAAATCATACGGTGATACCCAAGTTCTTCACGACATCAGTTTCGACTGTGAGAGTGGCGAAACCTTGGTATTGCTTGGCCCAAGCGGCGCGGGCAAGAGTTCATTACTGCGTGTATTGAACCTGCTTGAAATCGCGGACAACGGCGAATTAGACATTGCGAATGAGCAATTCGATTTTTCAAGCCAAATCCAAGAGAAGCAGGGGCTTAAACTTCGTCGTAAAGTCGGCATGGTGTTCCAGCAATACAACTTATGGCCACACATGACGGTGATGGAAAACTTGATTGAAGCACCAACCAAAGTGGCGGGTTTGGATAAGCAAGAAGCGATTAAGCAAGCGCAAGAAGTCCTAAAGACACTTCAACTTGCCGACAAAGCAGACGCTTGGCCACTTCAACTGTCTGGCGGTCAACAACAGCGTGTTGCGATTGCACGTGCGCTGATGATGAAACCGGATGTGTTGTTGTTTGATGAACCAACAGCGGCGCTTGATCCTGAGATCACCAACCAAGTCGTGAGCATTATTAAAGAATTGAGCGGAACGGGCATTACCCAAGTGGTCGTGACGCATGAAGTCGATTTCGCGAAGAAGATTGCTAGCCACGTTCTGTACCTAGAGAAAGGGTACATCGTTGAACACGGCACCAGCGATTCATTCGTTAATCCGCAGACACCTGAGTTTGCCGAGTATCTGACTCATTAAGTAAGTCACTTATTAAAAGAAAGTTGACTCACTAGATCTAGCTAAACACAACATCAATTAAAACAATCAAATTATAAGAATGGCCACAGGCCGCTATTACACAGTATTCGGAGTAACAAAATGAAAAAGATTCTACTAGCTTCACTTATCGGCCTTGCTTCTTTTAACGCAGCGGCTAAAGAAGAAATCAAATTCGCGATGGAAGCAACGTACGCACCATTCGAATACATGGATGAGAACAACCAAATTCAGGGTTTTGACGTAGACTTAGCAAACGCACTTTGTGAAGAGCTGAAAGCAACGTGTACTTTCCACAACCAAGCATTCGATAGCTTGATCCCTGCACTTAAATTCAAACGTTACGATGCGGCTATCTCGGCAATGGACATCACAGAAGCGCGTCTTAAACAAGTGAACTTCTCTAACGCATACTACGACAACTCTGCTGCATTCATCTCTTTCGAAGGCAAAGTAGCAGATCAAGCAGCACTAGAAGGTAAGCGTGTTGGTGTTCAAAACGGTTCTACTCACCAGAGCTTCCTACTTGAGCAAATGACTGGCGTAACAGCGGTACCTTACTCAAGCTACCAAGATGCATTCATCGACATGAAAAACGGTCGTATCGATTCTGTATTCGGTGACACAGCCGTTGTAGCAGAATGGTTCAAGAAAGAAGACAACCTAACGTACGTTGGCGACCAAGTAACAAACCAAGAGTACTTCGGTAACGGCTTTGGTATCGCAGTAAACAAGAGCAATCAAGAACTTGTAGACCAGCTTAACGTTGCACTTGCAGCAGTGAAAGCTAACGGCGAATACGACAAGATCTTCAACAAGTACTTCGGTAAGTAATTTATGGAATTAACGGGTTACTCTTTAGGGCTCGTCGAAGCAAGCTGGATGACAGTTCAGCTTGCATTCGTAAGCCTATTGGTTGGATTGGTTCTAGCAGTTTTGTTTGCAAGTGGTGAGATGTCTCGTCGTATTGCAATCAAATGGCCAACGACTGCATTTGTGACGATTGTTCGTGGTTTACCAGAAATTCTGGTCGTACTGTTTATCTACTTTGGTTCGACACAAGTTCTGTTCATGATCACTGGCGACTTCATAGAAGTGAGCCCGTTCTTATCTGGTGTTGTTGCACTGTCACTTATCTTTGCTTCTTACGCTTCGCAAACCTTACGTGGTGCATTAAAAGCAGTAAGCAAAGGGCAGAGAGAAGCAGCAAGCGCGCTTGGTATTTCTCAGTCTCGTGCATTCTTTCGTATCGTATTGCCTCAAGCGGTAAGGCACGCACTACCAGGGTTAACCAACCAATGGTTAGTGTTATTGAAAGACACTGCATTAGTTTCGCTGATTGGCGTAACAGATTTGTTGAAACAAGCACAACTAACATCAGCGGCAACGCACGAAGCATTTACTTGGTACGCGACAGCAGCAGCAATCTACTTGGTCATCACTTTAATCACACAAAGATTGGTAAAAGTGATTGATGGTAAGTTCTCTATTCAAGGTTTGGGTAACAAAGGGGCAATGGCATGAATCAACAATACCTCTCTCAAATGCTTGAAGGCTTAGTGACCAGTCTTCAACTCACAGGCACTTCATTGCTTGTTGGTTGTATCTTGTCACTGCTGATGACGGTAACGCTAATCCTAAGAATACCTGCGATTCACTGGTTAACACGTGGCATCATCACGCTGTTCACTGGCACACCATTGTTGGTTCAAATCTTCTTGGTGTATTACGGCCCGGGTCAGTTCGATTGGATTCGTGAAAGCTTCATGTGGACTTGGTTAAGCCAACCTTGGTTCTGCGCAATGTTAGCATTAGCTTTGAACACTGCCGCATACAGCACGCTACTGTTCAGAGGCGCATTCAACGCCATTCCAGCAGGGCAGTGGGAAGCGTGTCGTGCACTAGGTATGGACAAAGTAGCAACGCTTAAAGTGTTACTGCCATATGCACTACGCCGCGCCGTTCCAGCTTACTCGAACGAAGTGATTCTAGTTTTCAAAGGTACGTCACTGGCAAGCACCATCACCATCATGGACTTGATGGGCTACGCTCAGCGTATCAACGGCCAAACCTACGACACACTAACGGTGTTCGGCATTGCTGGCGCATTCTACTTAGCAGTAAACGGCATACTAACGCTGGTTTTCCGCCAAGTAGAGAAGAAAGCCCTCGCATTCGAAGCCGCGTAAGCTAGCCACAAACAAATTTAATTAACGTATAAAGCCTGCCATTTATGTTCGCATAGATGGCAGGCTTTTTGATCTGCTCCAGTTAGACTGGACACCGCATTAAGCGACATATTGTTTTTCAA
>NZ_JBFSSD010000091.1:0-5026 GCF_041466145.1 Vibrio sp. 10N.239.312.D08
AACCAACTGAGTTCAATGTGGGTGGTGCGTTAACGTCGAACAACATTGCGGTTGAACTGAAAGAAGACCCAGCAGACTCAGGCATCTATACCGGCTTTATTGATGACGCTGGAACGGACGTTCCTGTCTTCAGATTAAGCTTCTCCGGTACTACGTTAGGTGAATACACCTTCACACTGCTTGAAGCATTAGACCATGCCGATGGCTTAGATAAGAACGATCTGAGCTTTGATCTGCCTATTTATGCGGTTGATACGGACGGCGACGATTCATTGGTGTCTCAGCTTAATGTGACTATCGGTGATGATGTTCAAATCATGCAAGACGGTACGTTAGATATCACCGAGCCAAATCTTGCTGACGGTACAATCACAACCAACACCATTGATGTAATGCCAAATCAAAGTGCTGATGGCGCGACGATCACTCGGTTCACTTATGACGGTGTCGTAAACACACTGGATCAAAGTATTTCAGGAGAACAGCAGTTCAGCTTCACAGAAGGCGAACTGTTTATCACCCTTGAAGGTGAAGTGCGCTTTGAGCCTAATCGCGATCTAGACCACTCAGTGAGTGAAGATATCGTGAAGTCGATTGTCGTGACTTCAAGCGATTTTGATAACGACCCGGTGACTTCAACCATTACGCTGACCATTGCTGATGGTGACAATCCGACTATTGATGCGGTGCCGAGCGTATCACTTAAAGAAGCGGATCTCGCTGATGGTTCATTGCCAAGTGGTAGTGCGGTGAGTCAAACAGAAATCATCTCGTTCACTCATCAAAGCGATGATGTAGAGAAGTTCCGTTTAGAACCAACCGAATTTAATACAGATAACTCACTCAAATCAGATGGCTTGATCATTGAAATTCGTGAAGAGCCAACAGGCTCTGGCAATTATATTGGCTTCACGACCGATATTTCGAATGTCGAAACCACGGTGTTTACTCTCGATTTCAGCAGCACTACTTTGGGCGAATATACCTTTACGCTTCTTGAAGCCGTTGACCACACGCCTATTCAAGGCAATAACGACCTAACATTTAACTTGCCAGTTTACGCGGTTGATACCGACGGTGACGATTCGTTAATGTCACCGCTATCAGTCACCATTACGGATGATGTTCAAGTGATGGTGAGTGGTTCGCTGAGTATCGAAGAGCCTGCTGTCGCCGACTTGGCTGCAGGTTCGCCAACGACATCCGTTTTCGATGTCTTGACCTCACCAAGTGCCGATGGCGCGAGCGTGACTCAATTTACCTATGATGGCACCGCTTACTCTCTAGACCCGAATGATGCGACCGAGCAAGAGTTTACCTTCACCGAAGGCTCACTGTTTATCACGACTCAAGGGGAAGTCCGCTTTGAGCCAAACCGCGATTTAGACCACTCGGCTGGCGATATCGTTAAGAGCATCGTGGTGACGTCAAGCGATGGCGATGATGACATTCTTACCTCAACAGTAATGCTGACCATTACCGATGGTGATGTTCCGACCATTGATGTCATTCCTCCAATCTCACTATCTGAAACGAACCTAGCCGATGGCTCTGATCCATCTAACTCTGCGGTCAGCGACACCAAAGTCATTCAGTTTACTCATGAGAGTGACGATGTTGAGTCGTTCCGTATCGAGCCAACAGAGTTCAATACTCTAGGTACGTTAACGTCAAACAACTTGGCGGTTCAGCTAAAAGAAGATCCTAACAGTGCTGGTGATTACATCGGTTTTGTTAAAGACGCATCGGATGTTGAAACCAACGTCTTCACTATTAGCTTCTCGGATACCAACTTAGGTCAATACACCTTCACCTTACTTGAAGCGTTAGACCATGTTGATGGCCTTGCAAATAATGATCTGAGCTTTGACCTGCCTGTTTACGCCGTTGATAGCGATGGCGATGATTCTTTGGTTTCTCAGTTAAATGTAACCATCGGTGATGATGTTCAAGGCATGAGCAATGGCATCCTGAATATCGAAGAGCCGACCGTCGCCGATCTGGCCGCAGGGGTGGTGACCACAACTACCATTGATGTGATGCCAGAGCAGAGTGCTGACGGTGCTACCATTACTGAGTTCACTTACGATGGTGGGACTCCACTGAGGCTTGACCAAGCTGATACCGGTGAGCAAGAGTTTGTGTTTGCTGAAGGCTCTTTGTTTATCACACTTGAAGGTGAAGTACGCTTCGAACCAAACCGCAATCTAGACCACACGGTTAGCGAAGACATTGTGAAATCGATTGTGGTGACATCCAGCGATGGCGATGTGGACGTCGAGACCGCGACGGTTGTTCTGACCATTACTGATGGTGATATTCCAACCATCGAATCCGTACCAAGCGTGACGCTATCAGAAACACAGCTTGCCGATGGCTCGACACCAAGCGGCAGTGCGGTGAGTCAAACCGAGACTATCTCGTTTACCAACCAAAGTGATGATGTTGAGAAGTTCCGAATCGAACCAACTGAGTTCAATGTGGGTGGTGCGTTAACGTCGAACAACATTGCGGTTGAGCTTAAAGAAGACCCAGCAGACTCAGGCATCTATACCGGCTTTATTGATGACGGTGGAACGGACGTTCCTGTCTTCAGCTTAAGCTTCTCAGGTACCACGTTGGGTGAATACACCTTCACGTTGCTTGAGGCGTTAGACCATGCCGATGGCTTAGATAACAACGAACTGACCTTCGATTTGCCAGTTTATGCGGTGGACTCAGATGGTGATGATTCATTAATGTCGCCGTTGTCGGTGACCATTGGTGATGACGTCCAAATCATGGCGAACGGTACGCTGGATATTACCGAGCCGAATTTAGCTGACGGTACGGTGACGACCAATACGATTGATGTAATGACGGCGCAAAGTGCCGATGGAGCTGTGATTACCCAGTTCACTTATGACGGTGGTACCGCTCAAACTCTAGATCCAACAATCACAGGCGAGCAGAAATTTACGTTCACTGAGGGTGATGTGTTCGTCACCATCGAAGGTAATGTGCGCTTTGAACCGAACCGTGATTTAGACCACGAGAGTGGCGATATCGTTAAATCTCTCGTCTTCACGTCAAGCGATGGCGATGTGGATGTTGAAACAGCCACTGTCACACTGACGATTATTGATGGTGATATCCCAACGATTGAATCGGTGCCAAGCATCGCGCTTGCTGAAGCAGATTTAGCGGATGGCTCGTCACCAATCATGGGGGCCGTGAGTCAAACAGAAACCATCTCATTCACGAATCAAAGCGACGATGTAGAGAAGTTCCGCCTAGAGCCAACCGAATTTAATACAGACAACTCGCTCAAATCAGATGGTTTGATCATTGAGATTCGAGAGGAACCAACAGGCTCTGGCAATTATATTGGTTTCACGACCGATATTTCGAATGTCGAAACCACGGTGTTTACTCTCGATTTCAGCAGTTCCACTTTGGGTGAATACACCTTCACTCTTCTGGAAGCGATTGACCACACACCAATCCAAGGCAATAACGACCTAACATTTAACTTGCCAGTTTACGCGGTTGATACCGACGGTGATGACTCGTTAATGTCACCTCTGTCAGTCACTATTACCGATGATGTTCAAGTTATGGCTAGTGGCGATCTGACGATTGAAGAGCCTACTGTCGCCGACTTAGCTGCAGGTACGCCAACGACATCCGTTTTCGATGTATTAACATCCGCGAGTGCCGATGGCGCGAGTGTGACTCAATTTACCTATGACGGCACCGCTTACTCTCTAGACCCGAATGATGCGACCGAGCAAGAGTTTACCTTCACCGAAGGATCACTGTTTATTACGACTCAAGGGGAAGTACGCTTTGAGCCGAACCGAGATTTAGACCACTCGGTTGGCGATATCGTTAAGAGCATCGTGGTGACATCGAGCGATGGTGATGACGACGTTCTTACCTCGACAGTGACGCTGACCATTACGGACGGCGATGTGCCAACCATTAATGTCATTCCTCCAATCTCACTATCTGAAACGAATCTAGCCGATGGCTCTGATCCATCTAACTCTGCGGTCAGCGACACCAAAGTCATTCAGTTTACTCATGAGAGTGACGATGTTGAGTCGTTCCGTATCGAGCCTGCAGAGTTCAATACTCTAGGTACGTTAACGTCAAACAACTTGGCGGTTCAGCTAAAAGAAGATCCTAACAGTGCTGGCGATTACATCGGTTTTGTGAAAGATGCGTCGGATGTTGAAACCAACATCTTTACCGTTACCTTCTCTGGTACAAATCTAGGTCAATACACCTTTACGTTACTTGAAGCGCTTGACCACGAAGATGGTCTGGTGAATAACAGTTTGAGCTTTGACCTGCCTGTTTATGCGGTAGACAGTGACGGTGATGACTCAGTGATGTCGTCACTGACTGTGACCATCGAAGATGATGTTCAAGGCATGAGCAATGGCATCCTGAATATCGAAGAGCCAACCGTCGCTGATCTGGGCGTAGGGGTGGTGACCACAACTACCATTGATGTGATGCCAGAGCAGAGTGCTGATGGTGCGACCATTACTGAGTTCACTTATGACGGTCAAGTTCGAACACTGGATCAAACGGACAATGGTGAGCAGCAATTTAGCTTCACTGAAGGCGAGTTGTTCATCACTCTTCAAGGTGACGTGCGTTTCGAACCCAATCGCAACCTAGATCACACAGCTAGCGAAGATATCGTGAAGTCGATAGTGGTGACTTCAAGCGATTTAGATAACGATGTGGTGACGTCAACGGTCACTCTGACGATTACTGATGGTGATATCCCAACCATTGATGCAGTGCCAAGCGTTACTCTGTCTGAAATCAATCTTAGTGACGGCTCTGCGCCAAGTGGCACTGCAGTTAGTCAAACTGAGACGATTACCTTCACCAGTCAAAGTGATGATGTGACCAGTTTCCGTATTGAGCCAACAGAGTTCAATGTGGGCGGTGCACTGAAATCGAATGGATTTGCGGTTGAGATAAAAGAAGATTCGGCTAATCCGGGTACTTACATTGGCTTTATTAC
>NZ_JBFSSD010000092.1:0-4456 GCF_041466145.1 Vibrio sp. 10N.239.312.D08
ACAAACTCAAGCAAGATAAAAAAGCGAGGCAATGGGTCAAGCGCTCACGCTGGGTATTGTTGAAAAATAGAGGCAACTTAAATCTACGGCAAGACGGTTCTGTCGCAAATCTAGTTAGAGGCGTGACAGTCCAATCCGACAGATACAATTATGCTGCGAGTGCGTAAAATCGCTCAAAGGCTGTCTGGCCTTCAACATCTATCTGATCTTGTTTCAACATCGTCCACACTTCACGCCCATGCAAACTGGCCAAAGCTCCTTCCGTTGACTTCCAACCTAGAGCTTGACGTGTTTTCTGCTTCACCCAACGGTGACTCGGCTCAACGATATTGTTCAGATATTTAATGTCCAAAATCTCTACCAATGAGAGCATGAAATAACCCGTCAACCAAAGCTGAACATTCATTGAATCAATGGCCGCGTAGTTACTCTTACTTCCATCTATGGCGACTTTGCTTGGTAAACCATTTTGTGAAATGGCCTTATTCAGAAAGGCTTTAGCAGCTGCCTCATCACGGTTCGGGCTAATATAATAATCAATCACATTTCCAAATTTATCGACGGCTCGGTAATAGTAGACCCATTTACCCTTTACTTTGATGTAGGTTTCATCCATACGCCACGAGTCAGACACCGGCTTCTTTCTACGCCTCGCTCTATGCTCCAATACTGGTGTAAATTTGATAACCCAACGATTTATAGTAGCGTGATCCACAATGATTCCACGCTCTAATTGTATCTCTTCGATTTCACGATAACTGAGCTTATAGGCGAGATAATAACGTACGGTTTCGAGAATAACTTCAGAGGGAAAGTGGCAACCTTTAAACATTAAGAATCAGTATCATGAATGGAAATTAAGCGAATCTTAACTAAAAGGCTCAAAGTTTGCGACAGAAACAAGCTGTGCCAATACTCTGCCACACTCCTTGAATTAGTTTTCGAAGAATTGCTCGTATTCTGGAGTCGACAGGTTTTCCGCAAACCCAATCTCACCGACGAAATAAATCGCACTCGCGAGATTTTCTAACGTTTGATTCGGCTCGCGTTCAGGTACGTCGCCAACAACCGGAACAGATTTAGGTTCAGAGACAGAATTACAAACAACACTTTCACATACGATGTTTTGTTGTTCCAACGAGATGGCTTCTGGTACATCAAAGTCTCCCGCTGATAAATCAGAGTTAGAAAGGTCTAAGGCACCGTAAGAGAAGGTCGAAAACAGAGTTGAAAGTACAATCCACTTATTCATAATTCTTTCCATAGTTAATATTCATCAAACCTATAAATACTATCTAATCATAAACATTATGAACAGTGTTTTATTTAGAATTTCTAGGTTCTGTCGCAAATCTAGTTAGAGGCGTGACAGTCCAATCCGACAGATACAATTATGCTGCGAGTGCGTAAAATCGCTCAAAGGCTGTCTGGCCTTCAACATCTATCTGATCTTGTTTCAACATCGTCCACACTTCACGCCCATGCAAACTGGCCAAAGCTCCTTCCGTTGACTTCCAACCTAGAGCTTGACGTGTTTTCTGCTTCACCCAACGGTGACTCGGCTCAACGATATTGTTCAGATATTTAATGTCCAAAATCTCTATCAATGAGAGCACCTTGGAACTTCAAACACTGACAAGTCGCCCCGTGGGTTCATGGGGCGGATACGTCCAAAGTCCAAGAGATTTTACGATTAATATCTTGAATATCAGCAGTTGTGTCTAATTGTTTAGATATGTGGAAAAAAGATGATAAAGAATTACGTGTTTTAATCGTTTTCTATTCATTAATATTATTCTGTTTCGAAACCCAGTGAAAGGGAATTCATTGGTTGTTAAGGGTAAAGGATGTGTAAAAATAATAAATATTATTCTTAGATAGGCAGTTAAATACAATGTTAAGAAAAACAACAATCACAACAGTTACAACAACTCTCCTGATGCTAGCTTCTGCTGTACATGCAAACCCATATATTGGAGCATCTGTTGGTCAAGCAAATTTCGAAAGTGCAGACTTTTCTGTTGATTCTCCACTTGGTTCTAGCATCTCTTCATTAGAGTTAGATGATGATTCAAGTTTAGCGGGCAAAATCTACGGTGGTTATCAGTTCAACCGTTATATTGCTTTGGAAGGCTCCATTGGAGGTTATGATGCTTTGGACGGTGATTCAGTTACTGTCGGCGACATGAAATTTGCAGCGATTCAACCTAAAGTTATTTTACCGATTAATGACCGTTTTAACCTTTTTGCGAAAGCTGGGGTAGCATATTTTAATGCTGAGTTTAAGGTAAGTAATTCTTTCGTTGGTGCTGCTGGCCATTCAACACTTTCTGACACAACAGTGGCTGCCATATATGGCTTAGGGGCTGATTTTTCATTGACAGATAATCTTCGTATTGAAGCAACATGGGATTATATGATACCAGAACTAGAAGTGGCAAAAGGGCTTGGTGCGACTGCCACTGTGGATGCTGAGATTAGTGTTTTCTCTCTTGGAATGAATTACCACTTCTAATATTGAAATTCTAGGGAGCTAGGAATATATGGCTCCCTTTGCTATGTTTTAGCTGAGATAAATAGCAGTGGAATTGTTGTGAATGATGTAAACCTTAGACACTTAGATCAGTTGCTTAAGCATTTTGAGATTCACTTATCCCATTCCATAGGCTTAGGTGAATTAGAGGTTGCGCTATGCACCTCTAAACGTAATGCATCAATTGTTATGAAAAAGCTCTCCGAACAAGGTTGGATAGAATGGATCCCCGCAGTCGGTAGGAGTAATCCGAGTAAACTTACGATTAAAAAATCGTTGCAACAAGCGATTACCGAATTATTGATTAACGAACTAATTAAAGGCAGTTTTAAATTAGTATCCCGCCTCGTCGACCTCTACGGTTCGACAGCCGTCCGAGCTCTTACTATAGCAACTGAACAACTCAATCAAACCAATGAATCAAGTAATGCTGTATTGATAGCTTCCTATCCGTGGGTAAACACTATTGATCCAATTAAGACATTTTGCCATGCAGAACTGCATATAGCAAAAAGCGTATATGATGTATTGTTGGTTCAGAGTCCAGATGGTGATCTAATGCCTTCCTTAGCTCACGATTGGGTGATGGAAGATACAAGGATGACTCTATGGCTACGTCCCGGCGTTTACCGACATGATGGTGAGCTTTTGCAAGTTCAAGATGTAGTTTGGAGTATTAGACGTTTAATTGAGGGTAATGGCCCTATAAAAGAGTTATGGCAATGTGCCGAACGCGTAGATGCAGTCGCACCCAATTGTTTAGTTATTACTCTCAAGTACGCCAACAAGTTTTTTCCTTATATGCTAGCTATGTCTAACGCATCTATTGTTTGTCGAGATCAGCAAAGTTTCGGTGATAAATACAGTTACCATATTGGAACAGGGCCGTTCAAGATTGAACACTGGTGTGAAGACAGTATTCAACTTCGAGCACATAAAGACTATTTCTCTACTCGAGCTTTGTTAGAACGAGTTACTTTGTCGCATGCCGATGCGGATATGCAAAATATGATTAGCTTTAATTGCCCGTCGGACCAAGTTGAAGTTCAGGGTATTAGTGCTTTATTCTATTTAACTTATCGAGAAAGGGTTGACTCGAACATTTCGCGAGATACATGGCGCCAACTAGCCGATTATATCCATCAGCAAAAACAGCTACATGATCCTATTAATGCGGTCGAAAGCTTAGCTTTTGATCCCTGTAAAGCTAGGCCAATGATAGCAAACGCCCCAAGCTTGACAGGGAAGATTGTCTTGGCTGAGCCCAAATGGACTATTCCATACTTAATTCGTAATTCTCAATGGTTACATAATGTTATCCGTTCAACAGGAGTGGAGTTGGAAGTTGTTATCGTCAGTAACATTAGTAATCCTCATTTGGTGTCTGAACTAGCTGATATTCTCCTTATTGAAGATGTAATAGAGACACCTGTTGATTACGGAATTTACGAATGGTTAAGTGTGTCAACGGGATTACGATTTAGTTTTGACCGTTTTAAAATGGATGAGCATCAAGCTAAGATAAAACGGGCGATAAGTGGCGAATCACCATCTAGTGAGTTGATGGAGATGGAAAGGGATTTACGTTTAAGTTATACCTATTTACCGTTATTTTCTGGTTATGAAGAAATGTCTAGAACTCAACAAGTCAGAGGGGTTCAAATAAGAAAAACAGGTTATAGTGACTTTTATCGACTTTGGGTCGAACAGTGATTGCTGAGGTTAGAATTCTCTACTATGAAGGTGCACAGCCAAGATGCTACAACAGCACATAGATACTTTCTTGATCGAGTGCCACACGGCGAAATAGATCCGCAAACGTTTGGTCACCACCAAAACAAGTTTGGATGATAAGCGCACCATAAACCCCGCATTCTAATCTTTCAGCACGAAGAATAAGATCAACTCTCCAACCCAAAGGAG
>NZ_JBFSSD010000093.1:0-4005 GCF_041466145.1 Vibrio sp. 10N.239.312.D08
CTGAGCCCGTAGAGGACTTTCACCTCCTAGATCAACGCCATGCTCGGCGCACAAAGCAAAAGGGGCATCATTTCGATGCCCCTTTCAGTTTCCACGATACTTGGTTAAACGCTTTCGCCATCAGTGATGCGATAGCCCATATCCACTACCGTTTCCGTAACTGGCTCACCTTTCAATCGGGCAAGCAGTAGCTCGGCACTTTTCTTACCTATTTCATAACGTGGCGTATCCACGCTAGTCAGTTTTGGGCGTATGGTTTGACCAATATCTAACGCGTTATAGCCCACCACAGATAGCTGTTGCGGCACTTGGATTCCACGTTGCTGGGCAATGAGCAAGGTACCTATCGCGATGTCATCATTGGTGCAGAACACGCCATCTAGATCTGGGTAATCCGCAAGAGCGCGATCAAGCAGATCTTCAGCCAAAGAGAAGTTAGAGTGCTGTTCAGTCAACACGTGTTTAGGCTCTAATCCAGCCTCATACATCGCTTTGTCATAGCCTTGCAAACGCAACTTGGTTCGCGCATCCAATCGAGCGCCAAAGTAAGCAATAGAGCGTTTACCAGCTTCAATCATTCGCTTCACGACATGGTAAGAAGCATCAATATGGTCCAAGCCAACAACCATATCGATCGGATTGGTTGGGAGTTCCATCGTTTCAACAACAGAAACACCTGAATTCTTGATCATCTGTAACGTGCGGGGGGTGTGGTGGCTTTCCGTCAATATCAACCCATCAACTTGATACGAAAGCAGCGAAGCAATCTTTTCCTCTTCTTCCACAGCATCATAGCTAAAGTGAGCAAGCAACGTCTCGTAGCCATTCTCTTTAGTAACCGTTTCGATACCTTGAACAAACGCGGCAAAAATTTGGTTTGATAACGAAGGGAGCAAGATACCGATCGCTTTACTCGACGATTTAGAGAGCATAGCTGGCGCTTTGTTTTCGATGTATCCCATCTCTTCAATAACCGCTGCAATTTTAACGCGAGTTTTGGCTGCGACTGAATCGGGATTGCGCATGTAACGAGAGACGGTCATCTTTGTGACCCCCACTTTGTCTGCAACATCTTGAAGTGTGGTTCGAGTTTTCTTCTGCTGTTCTGTCATAACTATTTGAACTCTTTATTATGTTACAAGTAACATTATAAAGTTCTCACCGCCTTAAGTTCAACCCATTCGTTGTCATCGACACATAGTATTGAAATCGTTCTACCATCGGCAAATTAGTTTGGCGTTAACGAAAGGTTGGTATCACGCATGCTTGATGAAAGCTTGGCTTAACTGCCGAAAGAGTGAGTCTACGTTGGGTAGAGTTGTCAGATGTGCGGACAACGGAGTATGAACTTGCGCGTCCACCACGGTTGGATTGCCACAAACTTGATTATAAAAATTTACGGGTGCAACGATGTTCTCTAGGTCGACATCCAACAAGATACAAGCTTGCGAAAGTACGATTTGGCCGCCCCCTTGTTTAAGCAAAACACGCTGCGCCGTGCCCACTATTTTTTGTTTATTGATATTGAGGTTGTAGTCACCATCACAATAAGAACCGGGAGTCGCGTGTACATCCACATCGATGCCCAGTTCTTTAAAAAACAGGGTTAAGACATTGCACAGATGTAGATACGCTTTTTGGATGTTGTAGGCTTCATCACGAGGCCAATGGTAAATGTGCGATAAGTTAATGATCCCCGGCAGTTGGGGAACGGGAGCGCCACCTGTTTTACGCGAGGTGAGTTGCCAACCTTGTGCCGCGAGTTGCTTACTAGATTCTACCGTCACTGGCCACTTTTTACCTGCGGGCAAAACGAGTGTCGGCGTTTTTGCTTGCCACAGCATTAAGGCTTGTCCAATCTCACCCGCCTGAATTTGCTGCAATAATTCAGCTTCTTTTTCAAACGCACGATTAACATCAATGTGCGGGTAACGTACGAGTTTATTCGTTAACTTCAATGCACTTTCCTCTACAGATTGTGGTGACTTAGTATTTAGCGTT
The DNA here is from genome assembly GCF_041466145.1 of Vibrio sp. 10N.239.312.D08. Lineage (NCBI taxonomy): Bacteria > Pseudomonadati > Pseudomonadota > Gammaproteobacteria > Vibrionales > Vibrionaceae > Vibrio > Vibrio sp. 10N.239.312.D08. The sequence continues at coordinate 2,002 of NZ_JBFSSD010000093.1, forward strand.
CTGCAATGGTTGATGAGATATGGGACTATGTGCGATGAAACATAGCACCAAAAGTTAGTTATTAGCGCCATAGTAGCTTGTCAGTTGCCCATCTCAAAGGTGAGTGCTAACATTTGTACACACACCAATAAAGGAATACATCATGGACACTAGAATTCAATTTCGTGTTGATGAAGAAACAAAACGCCTAGCTCAACAGATGGCTGAGAGCCAAGGTCGCACACTGAGTGGTGCTTGCCGTGAGCTTACTGAGCAACTCGCTGAGCAACAAAGACAGACATTATCTCACGATGCATGGCTAACTGAACAAGTAAACCTAGCATTTGAGAAGTTTGACTCAGGAGAATCCGTTTTCGTTGAACACCAAACTGCTAAATCTCGAATGGAAGAACGCAAAGCCAGAATACGTAATCGAGGTAAGCAATGATTTTATGGGAAGAAGAATCACTCAATGATCGTGAAAGGATCTTTGAGTTTATCTATGACTTCAACCCTGATGCGGCAGAAAACGCTGACAACCTCATTGAAACAAAAGTAGAAAACTTGCTTGAGCAGCCTCTAATGGGTGTACAGAGAGACGGCATTCGTGGGCGATTACTTATAATTCCTGAGATTTCAATGATCGTCTCCTATTGGATCGAAGGCGACATTATCCGAATTATGCGCGTACTCCACCAGAAACAAAAGTTCCCAATGGATTGATTACTTCCTCTGGGCAACTAGCCCAATTAAGGGGTGAACAACGCCTCCACCCAACCTAAAGTATTGTGCCATAAACACTAAATTTGAAGTAGAAGAAAAATGCCAAGCGTTGTGAATCCATCTTAAATTGCTTGTTATAACACAATTGCTACACGTCACTTTCCGTTAGTATCTGACGACAATTTCGTACTGTGAGGACGCGAATTTCATGGCTAAGGCTATATATGATGCGATAGTGACCAAACAAAATTTCACGGTAATTGGTATGAGGCAGCTCAGGAACCATTCGCCCCATGTCAGGCATACTTGAGAGTAAATCAGTTTTATCAAAAACCTCATTAACCCAGTTTTCTGCCGCCACTGGATTATCCAGTGAAATAAACTCGGCTGCATCACCTAACTTTTGTAATGCTAGTGGTGACCAGACTACTTTCATTTCTTAATGCGCCCCAATACTTGAGCACGAGCGTCTTCATTGGAAACACCTAAACCTGAAGCTAATTGTGCTTCAGCAGTACGCATTTCTTCCAGTAACTCGATCTTCTCTTGCATTGCTTCATATTCTGCAACATCAAGGACAACCGCAACACCCTTACCACGTTGTGTGATAACTAGTGGTCTGCGAGTTTCGTTAATCTGTTTAATAAATGACGTCACGCCAGCACGAAATTCAGACAAAGGCTGAATATCTTGATCAAAATGGATGCGGCTCATGTTGAACTCCCTATGGTACAATTTAATGTACAAACAATAGTTCAAATAGCAATTTTGAGCAATAGCCTGATTTTGTGTTATAGCCCTGTTAAGGTGTGAGCAACGCAATACCGATGCTACCGTATACCGCCTTAAACACTGAACGCAACGCATAATAAAAATGCCACGCGTTGCGAATCACTCTTAAATTGCTTGTTAGAACGTTACTCAAAGCTGTCGAGGTCGATCTTATATTTTGTTAAAACCTCTTGCATTTGCAGCTTTTTCTGCCCCGCTGAAACAGCCATAACTTTTGCTGTTACATCCGATATTTCACCTTTTGTAATACCTGCCTTTTTTGCCTCTAGCAAATAGTAACGTGTACACGGTAAACAATTCATAGCCATAGCCGCTGATAAACCGACTAACAGTTCGGTCTTAGTATCAAGATGCTCATTTTCGTGGGTTGAGTGATAAAATTCCTCATAACCTTTTTGATGTTTCCCTAGCATACATACTCCTTGTAAGTTCTAACGAATGACATGGATTCCCCCTACCGAGGATCTGCCACACTTATGTGGTACTTAAATGCATCGGAGGCACCATGTC
>NZ_JBFSSD010000094.1:0-3395 GCF_041466145.1 Vibrio sp. 10N.239.312.D08
CATTCTACTCAAGCAGTTCATGATCGCTCATTACCGTGCAGTGATGCCAAACCCTTATCCGATGGGGCATGCTACTCAAGCAGTTCATGATCGCTCATTACCTTGCAGTGATGCAGAACCCTTATCCGAAGGTCATTCTACTCAAGCAGTTCATGATCGCTCATTACCGTGCAGTGATGCCAAACCCTTATCAAATGGGGAATGCCACTCAATGCATTCATGATCGCTCATTACCGTGCAGTGATGCCAAACCCTTATCCGATGGGGCATGCTACTCAAGTCGTTCTTGATCGCTCATTACCTTGCAGTGATGCTAAACCCTTATCCGAAGGGGCATACCAGTCAAGCCGTTCATGATCGCTCATTACCGTGCAGCGATGCTAAACCCTTATCAAATGGGGAATGCCGCTCAATTCACTCATGATCGCTCATTATGACGCAGGGATGTGAAAGCTACATACAGCGGAGCTGGCTGGACGTTGTGTTCTTGATCGCTCATAGCACTACTGGGGTAAATTCAAATAAAAGGCCATTGCTAATGGCCATCTTAGTGAGAAAGGCTGTGGTGAAATTCTTTGGGATATTGCTCACATAATAAGAAAAGTTTCATGCAGTGATAGCGAGGCTATTAACCCATTGATTATCAAAAAATTATTCAGAAATTATATAACATTTCTAATGAGCGATCATAACATTTTACCAGTGATTAAAGCATCTACCTGACGTGTATTACCTGTTGGTAATGTGTGAGTAACCCTGTATAAGCTGTATAAGCTGTATAAAGCAATTGAGCGATCAAGAATAAACAATTGAGCGATCAAAAGATGCAATTGAGCGATCAAGAGCTGGGAATTGAGCGATCAAAAGATCCAATTGAGCGATCAAAAGATCAAAGCGTGATCTATCCACAAGCCAATTTTATGACCGCTCCTAAATGAGCGATCATAAGAATATGAAGTTAAAAGAGTAGCATTTAACTATAAAACATAGACTTACGTAGAGCGTATGTATCACCGCACTAAATTGAGCGATCAAGAGTTGTATAAACAAATATCAGCGGTTAAGTATGGGTGTAATCATACTAATCATTAAACCTTTATCAACTAAAGAAATCATCTTTAAAAAGATCATATTTTTAATAACTTAAATCAAAATAATCTGGATGATCATGATAGGGTTGCTTATTCTTGTTCAACAGTTATGATTAAAGCATCATGAAAAACAGTGATAGAGCACATGCCGATAGAACTCAACGATATCTCACCTGAATTGCTAGAAAAAATTGACCTGAAAAGGCGTTTTACTCTTTTTCTTTTCGACCCAGCTGATGTTGAGTTATTTGATACAATTCAGGACATGAGTTTAGGCTTGAAACAACGCACTATTGCTCAACACCTGATCGCCTTAGCTAAATCACACAGTGGCATAGCCAATAAAGTATTTCAAGAAGGCGTAGAGGCACGTTATGAAATTAAACCTGCAACCCTTCGACGTACTTTGATGGAGCTTAAGAACTTAGGGTTCTTAGTCTTACATGAAGTCACTCATAACGGTCAAAAACGGTCTACTTCAAATATTTACACCTTAGCTAAAAAAGTGGACCTAGCTATAATTGCTGATCGTGACTCCCTAACGGATCGCAATCGTCCCAAAGGCAATAAAAAGTCTAATCGTGAAAGTGTCAAAAATGCTCTTCAGAAGAAATCTCTATCTCAACAGGATGTTGATCTGCGACCTTATCTTCCAAAGGGTATGCCTTATGACAAACAAATCTTACCTACTGAGTACATAGCACTGGCTCCAAACAAGAGGAATGGCAGCCCTAAAGCGCTTGTCCAATTCAAGCATCCAAAAGGTGGTAATTATACGGTTGCTGCAAAAGGGCATGAACAAGTATCGACTAAAGGTGCTATCCAAACCTTAATGGCACTATTGTCGTTAGCTATCGCATATAACGCCCGAGCAATGAAAACTAAGCGGTTTTCGCGTCCGTTCGAAAATACTGAGTGTGCTGCAAAACTAGAAGAGATTTTGTATCTACGTGGTCTGAGTGACAACGGTCAGACTCGTGATCGCATAAGAGAACAAATTCAAGAATTACGTCACACAGTTTATGAGTGGACCGATCTAGACGGTGTGATTGTAGATGAAGAACTTCAGAAACTGTTCACGCAAAAAGACTTCCAGTTCATTATTGAACTGGAAACCAACTCAAAACTCGCCCCCGTTATCAATGAGAACGGCGTGGAAGTAAAGCCGACACTGTTCTTCTATACGTTTCATCCCAAACTAATCGAAATTCTGGCTAAGAAAGAAGTATTTTTCACTTTACCCAAAAAGATTGCAGTTGGTGACCCTCTGTTACTCCTCTTCTACATGTGTCTGCGTGTGAGGCGAGTAGGGTATGAGTCTTTGGATCTATCTTTAATTGCTGAACATATGTTTTTCGATGGGAGTGATAAAAAGCTTCATAATGACATCACAGCTGCGTTGGAAATCTATAAATGCAAACCAGGTGATTTGGTAATGCGCAATGATAAAAAGATTACCAAAGACTACAATTTGTGCGGGTACTATATTTCATTCACAAAGAATCAAGATGGTAACTACGTGGCCGTAATTGACTGTGATGAGAAACAGATGATAGAAGCTACAGGTTCAACCTTCAACGAAGGCAAAAAGAATGCTCCAACGATAATGAACCCGTTGGTCAACAAGTTTGCGTTAGCAGATGAGATGAAACGTAACGTACTCGTAGATGCACTCCGCGATGACCTATTGTTTAAATATGTAACACATACAACTAGACGTTTCGCGAATTACCGAAAATTTAAATTATTAGAATCTGAATACACAATATCTGCCTATGACGATGAACACCACATAGACCGTATTGCTCACTTAGTTTCAATGGATTTAAATGCCAATAAAGATGTTGCTGTAGAAGCGCTACATAAAGTGCAAGGCCATCTTAAGAAACTCACTTATGGTGATACAATAATTGAATCCGAACACTTCTACAGCCTGATGAGCCGCTTGGAAACTGGGCATAATATCAAGTTATCAAAAAGTGAATTAATCGACAGTGTAAAGCTATTGAGAGCCAAGAGATTTAACCAGTGGGTTAATGGAGAATTAGATGAGCTTGCCGCTTTCATTTCATCTAAGTTGGCTCAAGTAAGCTAAAGAGACTGAAAATCACAGAAAGTCGATATAGTCACTAAGTATGGTTACCTATTAAAAAAAAGAACCCGATGTGTGTCGGGTTCTTTTTTTCGTTTAATTGTCGTCTGAAACCACCCAATGGTCAGCCACCAGCCGCGTTATAAAGGCATCGAAGGTATCCGCCCCATGAACCCACGGGGCGACTTGTCAGTGTTTGAAGTTCCAAGGCA
>NZ_JBFSSD010000095.1:0-2890 GCF_041466145.1 Vibrio sp. 10N.239.312.D08
AAAGAACGATCCGACAAACGAACGAAGTAAGTGCGTCAGAAAGAATCTTGAAGCGACACTGCAGACCGGCTTTTTCGGACGTCTACAAAATGCGAATCCTGCTAATCAAATAACGAACGCAAAAACTCGAGGTGCGCCTCTCTACTTTTCGTTTCCTAAATCAATCGCGATCAGCGTCCCCCTCCGAGGGGATTTAATTGTTATGTGGGAATGAAAGTGCTCTATAAGCGTTAAGAAATTCAATCACTGAAAGTGCCGAACTGGAGAGGGAAATTGCTAATTTTAGTGCATGCTCTTGGGATGCGTTGAGTAGGCGAGACCAAGTGATTCTGGTTGGATGAAAAGGCTGAATTAAGCCAGGAAGGAACGACCTGCGAAAATACAAACTATTTCACCCTCTAGAAGTGCTTGGTCGCGCGTAGCGCTACGCATCCTAGGTCTTAGAAACATGTTTCTAAGCTGCTCTTTTATTTTATCTTTTTTGGCATTGTAGTGGACTAGTTTTGTGGACCTATTCAGTGGACTAAGCCAGTCCAGAAGGGGAGTCCACTAAAAGAGTCCCCAGAAATAGCGTAAAAAGTGAGTGAGAATAAGCTCACACAGAAAAATCAAAAAAACCGATATGTAGAACTGATATGTGAAACCGATATGACCATATATCAGTTCTACATATCGGTTTCATATATCGGTAAAAGCTATGAGGGGAATAAATTCACACGGGGGTAAAGGGGGCGTTAGCGCCCCTTTCCAGATCACAAAGAAAAGAGCGTAGCGAGTGCACTCTGTGTATGCTGGCTTAAAACAAAAGCGCGCGATGAGATGAGCATAAAAAACGAGCTAAATAAGAATGAAAATAAATATACGGGGACAGTGCCAAAGATTTGCATTAAGTGGCTTTCCGCTTGCTCGGTGTTCGGACGCTTCGCTTACTCACACACTGCGCCGAGCGGTACAATATTGGAACATAAAGGGTACAACGATATAAGTTTTTGAGCCTTTCGGCTGCGCCGACCCCTACCCATGTCGACTCAATTTTATGAGTGATTTGGGTATCTCTATGGTCGCTTTCAGATTGGGATTTTTCTCTTACCCTTTCGGGCTGCCCTGCGCTGTGAGTTAGGCTTTACGCCCCCATTCCGGTCTCACAACACTAATCATTTATTCCTTTCCCGCTTATCCCCTCTAGCAGCTACAAGGGGCGGATTTATCGAGCGTTTGCTTAGTTCTGATTAGTGCCTTTACCATGCCACCTTTGGAATATCCCTTGATCGGTGGCTGATGCGCGTCGCTCTGTCCAAAACATCTTGAGTCCAAACAGAGTGCAGGAGTACTTGAAGTGCTTACGTGATATGGCTATCATGAAAGGACTTACCCAGTGGCTAAACTAGTAAGTATTCCGAAAAGCCAGCTCGCCAAAGCTGGTTTTTTCACATCTAGGGAAAGAGATTAATCCCAAAAGCGATTGATCTCAATGATCCTTTTAACCGGTCATGACTTTCCCGAACAAAAAAGCCTCCCTTATGGGAGGCTTTTTTGCATCTGAATCTCGATGCGCACTTAGTGCCATTACGTTAAATCAACAGCATTCGCACAACAGGCCTTATAAACAGTTAATCGATGTTATTCACAAGGCCAACAATGTTAGGAACTTGCTTATTTAGTTGTGTTTGATTTACTGACACCGTTTTACCTGCAATTGTTTTATTACCTGCCGTAAGCTTAGATATCGGTACACCTAACGCCCCAGAGACCACAGAGGCTGTATTTGCATCATTAACCTCATACTGGAACATAGTTTTAAATGCTCGTCGATTATTAGGTGTCGATGAACCGTAAGGGTGAATACAGAAAAGATTAGAGGACGTTCCCCATACGCTCCAAATTTCATCGCCAATCTCATTAACTACTGTTTTGAAAGCTCCTGCGGAAGAGTTATTCATTTGAGTTAAACGATTTCCTATATACATATATATTTGAGGGAGAGCCATTGAGTATCGATTAGAATTCAAATAAAACTCTGATTGCACATCACCACCATATCGCCTCACGCCATAAGCAAGTGATAAAACGGCTTTAACTGACCTTTTAGATGAACCATCAGCTGAAAAAGGAATTATTAATCTTTCCGCAGCTGTTAATGCTAACTCGGTGTATATGGAGAAACTAGGGTTACAGTCAATGAACACACAGCAATCTTCATCGTTCCATGAAGATTGAATATCCGCGATTAAATCACGAACCCAAAGGTGCACGATACGCCATGCGTCTTGAGGGCCTGAAAACGTAGCACTTGTAATTTTTGATGATTGATTTTCTAACTGTTCATCACCAACAACTAAAAATACATTACTTGGCACATGTCTATTATGTTGTGACACATTTGTAATGTAATTAGCCCCTGATTTAGGAGATACATAAGGACTCATTATTCGATCATCTATATAACCAGAGATCGTATTCCTTGGGCTAGTAGTATGTATATCTGTTAAGATTTCCTCCCCTTTTTCAATGCCACCAAGTAGCATGGATGAAGAGTTCGCTTGTGGGCAAAGATCTACAACCAATACTTTTTTAGTTGGGTTTTGTTTCGCATACTCGGAAGCTATCTGAAACGTTAAATAGCTCTTACCTACTCCACCTTTATTGTTCCATATTGCATAAATTGCCATGTGATACCCTTAATTTTCCGACTTATAGTTATATTACAAAATAGTTAAGTTGTACTGTTACAAAACTTTAAGAAAGCTCATCTACAGCCTTCATAACTCTTTTGTAATCATCAGTTCCCATAGGGTAAGAGGGGCTTCTTCTCCCTGAAACTACATCGTTATATTCCATTTGTATTTTTATAACTTCATGGCCTGCATCTCCCCCCCAAATTTCAATACCA
>NZ_JBFSSD010000096.1:0-2760 GCF_041466145.1 Vibrio sp. 10N.239.312.D08
TTGTTTTAAGCCAGCATACACAGAGTGCACTCGCTACGCTCGTTTCTCTGTGAGCTGGAAAGGGGCGCTAACGCCCCCTTTACCCCAGTTAACCACTTCGAGAAGTGACCTCGTTCCGAGCTAACTTCCCTCAGAGGTAAGGAGAATTTTTCGTGGATAAACGAGAGAAGATAATCAAGATCAGAGCAACCGATGATGAGTACGCAGCATTAATGGAGCGAAGTCCAAAACCTCGACTTGCTGAATGGATGCGTGAATATTGCTTAGGGGCAAAAGTCCCCCGAGCGAATCAAGTTCCCAATGTCGATCCGGCCTTGTTGAGACAGCTTTCTGGAATGGGCAATAACTTAAACCAAATTGCACGAGCTATTCATAATCAGGATTGGAAGCCGGTTGATCGAGTTCAAATCATTGCTGCGTTATCTAGTCTTCAGCGTGAGCTGAATCTAATGAGGATGGAGAACGCGAAAGATGATAGTTAAATTTCATGCTAGGGGCGCAGGTAGAGGATCGGGACCCGTTGATTATTTACTAGGAAAAGACCGCGCTCGTGACGGTGCCACTTTAGACCGTGGTGATCCTGATGCGATTCAAGATTTGATTGATTCCAGTCCTTACGCGAAGAAGTACACCTCTGGCGTTTTGTCATTTGAAGAGTCCGACCTTGATCGGACGACCAAAGATAAAATCATGTCGAGTTTCGAGAAAGCATTGTTACCTGGTCTCGATGCGGATCAATATTCTTGTCTTTGGGTTGAACATCGAGACAAGGGGCGCTTGGAGCTGAATTTTGTTGTGCCTAATGTTGAACTGTTATCAGGAAAAAGATTACAGCCCTATTTTGAAAAGGCAGATAAGCCTCGAATCAACGCATGGAAGATTGCAAAGAATGCCATTTTAAAACTCCATGACCCTGATGATCCCATCAATAAACGAGAGCTCACCACGCCTCGAAATTTGCCTAAGCCAAAGCATGAAGCTGCGAGAGCTATCACTGATGGATTGTTGTCTATGGCTGGCAATGGAGAGTTGAGAAATAGACAAGATTTGGTAACCGCCCTCGAGGGTGTTGGTTTTTCTGTTGTTAGACAAACCAAAAAAAGCATTTCCATATCCGACCCAGAAGGCGGTCGAAACATTCGATTGAAAGGGCTGATTTATGAGCAAGATTTTAAGTTTGGCGCAGGACTTCGAGAAGAAATCGAAACAGCAAGCGCACGATACAGAGCAACGTCTCAAGAGCGAATTCGAGAGGCACGAGACGTTTATAGAACAGGCGTTGAGATCAAGCGAGCAGAAAATCAAAGGCGACATCCGCGCCCAGAACCAACGCATGAGCGCATTAGTTTTGAAAAGTTGGCTTTGGATAGTGCTGAGCGTAGTGCTTGTTTTGGTCGCTTGTTCGAGCGTGATTTGGTGGCAGGGAATAATCATCGCCCAGAACCAAATAGAGATCAGCAATCAGCAATCGGCACTGAAAGTACTGGAATCCAAAGGTGGGAAAATCCACCTGAGCTTGTGCGGAGAACGGATCTGCATAGCAGCAGCCGAGGACAGTGGCAGTTGGACGAGAAACAGCGACGACAGACCGATGTTCATACCAGAGGGGTACTAGAAAATGACCGAGTTAGAAACCCAATTATTGAACGCATTCGAGCAATTGCAGACTCAACACGAGAAACAACACAACGACTTTGTAACGTCTTACAACGGGTTAGTACAAATGTTCGAGAGTACCTCGAAAGAGAACAACGAACTCCGTCAGCAAGTCAGCAACTTGAGCAGGCAAGTAGAGAGCTTGAGCACGCATCTCCTGCAGTTGGAAAAGCGTTACAACGAGAACAATCGATAGGTCTTGACCGTGAGATAGGTGATCGCGGAATGAGTTTGTAATAAATGGCGCGTTGGTTGTGTTTTAAGGGTGAAATCAAACTTGATTTTCATATCCTGTAAATCGGCCATAAAGCGTCACAAACTTACAAGGCACTATGGAAGTATATTGCCTTGATCAGGTGTCCTAAATCGCAACTAGGAGCTTTTGAGGGGCTCTGTGGACTGTTTTTGATAGCTAACTCGCCCGTTTAACATAATAGGAATAATGAACACCAGATTTCTAACGCCAAGCATTGCGAATCACTCTTAAACAGTTTGATAACTGACTTTTCTAGCTACCACTAAGCCATGATTGCTTGACCCCAATAAAGTTGGTTCATCACAATTTATTAAGTGATAGTCTAACCAAGTTTGATATTGAGATGGCGTAAAGTTATTTACACCGTTAGATATATAGCGTCCAAAACCATCTGTCGCAGAGTGTCCGATAACACTAAAACCTTTGTCTTGTACCAAACTTTCCACTTCAGTTGGTGTGGCAAAGTACCCTATGTTGAAAAATCTATCTGCTTTCGAGTTTGAAACTGTGCCATGTTTATTTAGCTCAATTAGTACCTCTGGGGTTACTAGTTCTGGAAATTGCTGAGCGAACAGTCCCGCTACAAAAAAACGAGATATGTAGGCAACTGCTAACACTCCATTCGGCTTCAAAATTCGCAATGCTTCATTGATCGCCAGCTCTCTCTCATGTTGAGTTTTCAAATGGTAAAGAGGGCCTAGGATTACACAAAGATCTTGAGAGTTGCTTTCGATAAATGGCACTTCACATGCATTACCTTCAAACACTTTTAATTCGATGCCCTCAGATTTTGCTTTGGTGTTTAAAATATCGACTTGGTCAGGCACAAGCTCTACAGCTGTTACATC
>NZ_JBFSSD010000097.1:0-2664 GCF_041466145.1 Vibrio sp. 10N.239.312.D08
TTCGAACCTCCGACCGCCTGGTTCGTAGCCAGGTACTCTATCCAGCTGAGCTAAGGACGCACGGTGTTCATTCATTAAGAATGAAGTTGTGAAATATATCACATTCTTCTTGCTACGAAGAAAAAAAAAGGCCATCGGCCTGTAATGAATGGCGGTGAGGGAGGGATTCGAACCCTCGATGCAGCTACAAACCACATACTCCCTTAGCAGGGGAGCGCCTTCGGCCACTCGGCCACCTCACCTAATTCATTATTCTCAAATCACTTACAAGTAAGAGAAGAGAGAATGGCGCGTCCTGGAGGATTCGAACCTCCGACCGCCTGGTTCGTAGCCAGGTACTCTATCCAGCTGAGCTAAGGACGCACATTTACATTGTCTAAATTGCTAATTTTAGACTCGCAAGAAATGGCGGTGAGGGAGGGATTCGAACCCTCGATGCAGCTACAAACCACATACTCCCTTAGCAGGGGAGCGCCTTCGGCCTCTCGGCCACCTCACCGTCTTGCGGAGGCACATATTACGTTTTACCGAAAATATGTCAAACACTTTATTGAAAAAAATTGGACAAAAACACTCAACCGTTTGCTATTTAATCAAAGCGCTTGCAAATTGAACTTATAAGATTCAAATCGCGCTTTTTCCCTTAAAAATTAAGGTGAAAGATTGGCAATAATAAACAGCCGAAAACAATTATCTAATTTCTCCAGCAGCAAGTGCTACCGCTGATGGCACAATACTACGGGATGCGTATTTTCGCCATAGGGGAAGCGAATAAATCTTGAGTTTTGCCAAACAAAATACAGAGCAACAGTTCTGTTCAACCTTGTCTGTATCTCGCAGCATCACAAAGCATTCACTTCACCACTTTGAGACCGTTCCGTTATCCAACCCATCTATGTCCCAATCAGTGTTTCGGTTCCCCAAGATCAAAAAAGGCTAGCAACAATGCTAGCCTCTTCTCTACGCAAAAGTATTAGTAGTTGCCAGATGCAACGTTACCATTACCTTTTTCAGCTTGAATGCGCATGTAGATCTCTTCACGGTGAACAGATACTTCTTTAGGTGCGTTAACACCGATACGTACTTGGTTACCTTTAACGCCTAGTACAGTAACTGTTACTTCATCACCAATCATCAGTGTTTCGCCAACGCGGCGAGTCAAAATTAGCATTCTTTGCTCCTTGAGTAATCTCTAAATTTATCTAGCTACGAGAGCATTATCCAACAAAAGTTATATTTTCGTAAACTATCGATTGAGTTTATTTAACCAAAATGCACTTCTTTTTTAGGATAACCCTGTGTTTCACGCGCTACGATGTATGCATTGTGTAATATGTTAGCAGCCATATCGACTTGCGTTGGTGATATCACCAAAGTTAAAGACTGCTGCTGCAATAAGTGATGCTGTACATCAATTTCGCCTTCAGACAACAATCCATGTGAACTGACCACAATTTCTTGTGTTCGGCTTCCTACCACAGTTAACAAACTAACCTGTTCACTATTACGGATTTTCTCAGCAAAAACTAGTTTTAATTTGGCACTTATGTCTTGTTTAATAATGAGTGCTGCCCGTTCTGTTTCCTCGATCACACTACAGACTTCGATCCCCAACAGTTGGCAATGTGAAATGAAAGACGGTAAATCTTCATTCAAACACTCGATACGCACCATATCTCTTTGGATGGCGATGCCAGCAATATCATTCAAACACTGATTACCCGCGATCAATGTGCCCTCGCCTTGTTCAAAGCTTGAAAGCACTCGCAATGACACGTTGTGCTGCCATGCATACTGAACACAAGGAAGGTGCAATACCTTAGCGCCTCGGCGAGCCATCTCTTCCATAGAAGGAAAGTCTAAAGTATCTAATTTCTGAGATTGTTTTACGACTCTAGGGTCACAAGAGTAAACACCATCTACATCAGTATAGATCTGGCATTCTTTCGCCTGCAAGGCACCTGCAAGCGCGACCGCTGTAGTATCTGAACCACCGCGGCCTAATGTCGTGATATCACCTTTCGCATTGAATCCTTGAAAGCCTGCAACAATAACAATCTGGTTGTCATCTAGCAGAGCTTGAATCGGAGCAGTATCAATACGCTCAATCGCCGCATTATTATGATTAGAATCCGTGTGTATCTTGGCTTGATAGCCAGTCATCGATGTCGCTTCATAACCTAACTTGTGTAACGTCATTGCTAACAAGGCCATGGAAACTTGCTCGCCAGCCGTTAACAACACATCCAGTTCTCTAGCGTTTGGTACGCTATCAACTTGCGTGGCTAAATTAACTAACCGATTTGTTTCACCAGACATAGCAGAAACGACAACCACGATCTGGTTCCCTTCATTTTTCGCTTCAATGATTTTTTCTGCTACATGATGGATTCGTTCAATTGAACCCACCGACGTTCCACCAAATTTCTGCACGATAAGAGGCATTTTCACCCGTCCTCACCTTCCCAAGACCAATGTCTATATATGACAAAAAAACACATACTCCGCGTCAGGGCGAAGCAATAAAAAATTAACCAAGGAGTCTAACGCCACCATTAGACTTCTTGGTTAATCTCAATCAAACCTTGTTTAAACACACTTCCAATAGGCAAATCGAGTAGGAGGAGGCCTCACGGCCTCCGTCCTCTCACACCACCGTACAAG
>NZ_JBFSSD010000098.1:0-2360 GCF_041466145.1 Vibrio sp. 10N.239.312.D08
CAACCCCAGATTAGAAGCCCATCTCCTCACTAAGTATCGATAGTACGAATAGCTAATCGGTTGTTGCTTTCGCCTTTGGCTTGGGAAAATAAAATTGCTGTCATGTAGCGAAGCCATCAAAATCCATTTCATTAGACTCTGTTGAGTTCTTGTCGTTATCTCAAATTGAACTTCAATATCTGTTTTGCGCTGGATATGCTTAACGCGGTTAAATATCCGATCTTGCGAAGATACATCGCAAACTCTGAGAACGAGCAAATCACTTGCTCTAAGTTTGCTATCAATAGCTAAGTTGAGCAACGCAAGCTGCATCAAATTATTTTCAATTTCTAATCTGGTTCTGATCCGCCAAATTTCCTCAAGCCGAAAAGGCTTTTTGACGCCACTTCGTTTCGTTTTGTTGAAAACTACCATGATGACCTCCTTTTTAATTTGGTCATCACGATTGTAGTTGGAAGGAAATGGACAAAAGCGTGTCAGTGATTTTACTAATTTAGTAAACAATGAATTACTACAAGTATATAAAGTCGTTTAATCAACTTCCATGAGTGATGTCAATCTGAGTGATATGTCGGCCAAGCACAGCATTTTTGTGAATCGTTGTATTTTTATCACAGGTTTATCCAATACAGTCCCGCTTTAGACGTAAGAAGCTACGCTGCTATCAATTCATTAGGAGCAACATCTTATGACTATTAGATAAAACCGACATTAACGTTGAACTTTATGAAAACAATACATCAAGGTTTGAACTGGCAACTTAATAAATACGCTTTCATTATGTAATGATTTTACTTACAAAGTCATACTGTCATAGACAAAAGATTCCGCAATAATACGTCAAATGGTATGAGTTAAAACTTATATGGCGGTTCGTATCATTGGTGTTAAGTTTGGCTACACCAATTACGCAAACTAAAAAAATAGTGCAGAAAAGCTTTCGATAACATTAGCTTCAATATTCCAGGGCTGTGTCTATTTTTGCATTGCGATTGGCCATCTTCGATAACATCAAGATGTGGCCTACACTAAAACTTCAGGGTAACCAGCACTCTTTCTTTAACGCTTACCGAACTAGTTGTCCAAATTTAAACAAGTGGACTCGATATGAGAGCAAGTGCGCCTAATGAGAGAGCACTCGTCAATGGAATGAACGTCAGTGTTGAATGCAAAGGCGATAAGATATTGGCCACCATTTTAGCTGATAAGTGATATACAAAATGTAGCTGGCTGAGAACACATTAAAGTTATCTTTAATCACACTCGTCAGTATTCTATCAGGGAGTTTGTTTTGGGTTTTGTGACGGCACTATTGTAAAAATACTATACGTACCCTATTTTTGAATCATCGTGGGCAACGCTTGGAACTAATATTTCTGTCATGGGGGCAGGCAAAAAGGAAACAATAACTTCCATCATCGTTTTTAATTAAGACATACATATACCTTAATTAAAAAAATTGGCGCGTTCTAATATGCGCCAGATAAAGAGATCTATAAGATACTTGAAGAGTCTATGTTAAAAGACAGGAGCAAAAGCGACATTACCATTTTGATAACTCAAGATTAGCTTATCAAGATCCTTACATTGGCCAGTTACTTTTAATGAAACACCTACCCAAGGTAAATAAGCATGAATAAAATTAGCTTTTTAAAAATAAACAATACCATTATCAATGACATTATTGATCTCTCAGTGGAAGAGTCTCAAAAACAACTCATTGCTAACAACGCAGAGTGGCTTGCAGAAGCCAGTTTTAACGACGATAGTATCAACTATGGTATTTACTTAAACAATAAACCTGCGGGGCTAATCTCTCTGATTGACCCTAGAATACTGGACACACACGATGAACACTTTCAAAAGGAGCATTTATATGTATGGCGCATCATGATTGACCATCGTTTCCAAGGAAAAGGATTGGGGAGTCAAGCGATTAACTTCAGTAAGAAATACGCTTCCATTACCGGTTTAAAAGGCGTCTCCCTGACCACGATGGATAAAGAAAAAGGCAATGCTCTCTCTATTTATCAAAAGCTTGGTTTTATACCAACGGGCAGAAGACTTGATGATGAAATTGAATTAATTTTTGGCTTAAAGGAATGAGTGGATAAACAAGTCAGATGGTGTGTCTGGGACGGCTATTTGGCCGCCTCATTTTATACTTCAACTGTAAAGGTATTGAAGAGTTCATTCAAAAACGCTGACCCCTCGTGCACTCTCACCTCCCCCCGGTCACAGAGTAACCAACAATCAAATTGACTCTTATTCAGTCTCCGTAACCTTTAAAGATCTTGAATCGCTTGTAAGCGTGCCATGAACACCGCATTCTAATCCTTCAGCACGAAGAATAAGATCAA
>NZ_JBFSSD010000099.1:0-2353 GCF_041466145.1 Vibrio sp. 10N.239.312.D08
AACCACCGACACGAGGATTTTCAATCCTCTGCTCTACCGACTGAGCTATCCGGGCGACGAGGTGTATTAAACGTGTTTTCGCGTTCTGGGTCAACATTAAATTGCAAAAAAAGTATCGTTTGATGTTTTTCTATACTTAGTGGGTTGTTTTTGCTCATTTGGGGTGAAAAACCTAGGTCTAGCATGCCCTAAAAGATAGTAAAACTACGGTTAACTACACTGAATGGGCGCCGAAATAAAAAAAGCACGTATGAAAACGTGCTTTTTTATTTGAAAATTTTCTAGGGAGTTTAGTGTTTTACTTCAAACCTATTAACCCAAGCTTCTAATTCGTTGGAAAGAGAGGCAAGAGTTTGGGTGCTGTTATGACTTTCTGTTACGACATTGCTCAGTTGGTTACCGCTCTCTTCGATCATATTGATACGCTTCGATATATCATCGCTCACCTGAGTCTGCTCAGCGGCAGCTGTTGCGATTTGATGACTCATTGATGAAATGGACTCTAATGCGACAACAATCTGTTGTAGTGCTTCAGAGGCGTTTTGAGACTCTGTTACGGTGCTTTCACTGGTCGCGGCACACACTTCCATGGTTTGAATTGCGTTGCGAGATCCCTCTTGAAGGTTATTAATCATTAATTGGATTTCTTTTGTGCTCGATTGTGTTCTGCCTGCAAGGTTACGAACCTCATCTGCTACAACAGCAAATCCACGACCTTGTTCGCCAGCTCGAGCTGCTTCAATGGCTGCATTTAGTGCCAATAGGTTAGTTTGCTCCGCTATATCACCAATCACATCCAATACTTTTGCAATGTTGTTTACATCGTTATCTAGGTTAGCGACAGCTTCGCTTGCTGTGCCTAGTTGGCCTGCTAAGCCTTGAATGTTATCTACTGTGTTGTGAATGAGTTGTTGGGTATGCTGGCTCTGTTTGTCGGCCTCGTCGGTGTTGCGCGCGGTATCGCTAGCTGAAGCAGCTACGTTATTGGCTGAAGAGGCCATCTCGGTCATTGCTGTCGCGATCATCTCTGTTGATTGCTGTTGGGTGTCTGTCAGTTGACCAATTGACCCAGCGCGATCTTCTACGCGCTGCAGTTCGCCTCTTAATGCCAGCATTGAAGCGTCAAGGTTTGATACTAGCTCAGCCAATGACTTACTCATTTGTTGTACGGCGTGATAGATACTGCCGTCAATTGCCTGAGTTTCGAAAGAGGTTTGAATTCGACCTTGTGCTACGGCTTGTACTGCTTCTCGTACGTCTTTAGGTTCGCCGCCAAGAAGCGCTAGCATGCGTTTAATGGATACAATTAGGCTCGCCAGAATAAGACCAGCAATCACGACACAAAGGAATAGCTGCCATTGAGCAGTAGACCAAAAACGAGCGTTAACTTCATTGAACCCGATACCAGTGCCGACAACCCAACCCCAATGTGGCGTTTTCTCTGCAATAGACAGTTTTTCTTCAATCGTTCCATCTGGCTGTTTTTGGGTCCAGGTGTACTCAATGATCTCGCCAGTACGATTACCAAGTACTCTTTGGATTAGCTGCCCAACACTATTGCCGTCGCCATCTTTAAAGTCGTTAAAACTGGTTCCGTGCAGTTGAGGATCTAATGGTGTCGCGATAAACGTCATGTTCTCATCGGCTACGTAAACATATTCATTATCTTTATAGATGTTGTTGCGTAGAAGGCGAGTAGCTAGTTGCTTGGCTTGCTCTTCTTCTAGTGTGCCATCAATCGCCATTTTTTCGACTTCAGTAAGAATGCTGTATGCGCTCTTAAACAGCTCTGTTACGCGAGCTTTGTTGTCCATGTTGCTAGCAACTCTTAAGGTCCATAAGCCTGTAGCCGTCAGTGCTAGCAGGGCGATCAAGATGATGCCCGATAATAAGTAAGCTTGCGTTTTTAGTTTCATATTTCCCCGCGCAGCGATTCAATAATTAGTATTAGGTATAATTCATCGAATCTTAATCTAAGTGGTGTAAGGCAGATATTAGAAAGACATCAAAGTATGATAGGGATTAAATTTTCGAAGAAAAAAAAGTAACAGGACTTGGTTCTATTTGTTTTAATGTGAATATTAGCGGGTCATGAACTTTATAAGGCGTTGGTTCTGTTGTAGTGGATATGCTTTATAGAACTTAGAATCAACTGCTGTAGTAAGAGTACTAAAAGGAGATAACTCAATTTATCGAGACTGATTAAGAGTTAGTGAGGAGCTGATGTGTATATTGAATAGAGTTTGTTTTTGTTCAAACGAAAAAAAGCCAAGTCTTTCGACTTGGCTTTCTTGAATGTGGCTCCCCTTGCAAGACTTGAACTTGCGACATACGGATTAACAGTCCGCCGTTC
>NZ_JBFSSD010000100.1:0-2286 GCF_041466145.1 Vibrio sp. 10N.239.312.D08
CACTTTGGTTGGTAAACGAGATAGTCTCGGTTTGACTCACCGCACTGCCGCTTGGCGCAGAGCCATCAGCAAGATTTATTTCAGACAGACTAACGTTTGGCATTACATCAATGGTTGGGATATCACCATCGGTAATGGTCAGCGTCACTGTGGAGGTCAGTACGTCATTGTCTGAATCGCTTGAGGTCACCACAATAGACTTCACGATGTCTTCGCTAGCCGTGTGGTCTAAGTTACGATTTGGCTCGAAGCGTACTTCACCTTCAAGAGTGATGAACAACTCACCTTCCGTGAAGCTAAATTGCTGCTCACCATTGTCAGTTTGATCCAGAGTGCGAACTTGCCCGTCGTAAGTAAACTGAGTGATCGTCGCGCCATCGGCGCTTTGCTCTGGCATCACATCGATGGTGTTAGTTGAAACAGTGCCATCAGCCAAATTTGGTTCGACAATATCTAACGTACTGCTCTGCATGATTTGAACATCATCACCAATGGTTACACTCAATTGAGAAACCAATGAATCATCGCCATCACTGTCAACGGCGTAGACTGGCAGATCAAAGCTCAGATCGTTATTTGCAAGGCCATCCGCATGGTCTAATGCTTCAAGTAAAGTGAAGGTGTATTGACCTAAATTGGTATCCGAGAAGCTAATCGTGAACACGTTAGTTTCAACGTTCGAGCCATCAGTAACAAAGCCGATGTAGCCGCCCGGAGTGGTTGGATCGGCCTTCAGCTCAACCGCCAATCCGTTTGATGTGAGAGCGCCACCAACATTAAATTCAGTCGGTTCAATACGGAAGCTTGTCACATCATCACTTTGAGTGGTGTAAGTAATAGTTTGAGTTGAACTCACCGCGCTGCCGCTAGGTGCAGAGCCATCACTCAGATTAGTTTCAGACAAGTTCACAGTTGGAACATTATCAATGGTTGGGATATCACCATCGGTAATGGTCAACGTGACGGTTGAAGTCAGCACATCGTTATCCGAGTCACTAGACGTCACCACAATCGATTTCACGATGTCTTCGTTCAGTGTGTGGTCTAGATTACGATTAGGCTCAAAGCGCACATCACCTTGAAGCGTGATGAACAGTTCACCTTCTGTGAAGCTAAACTGCTGCTCGCCATTATCATTTTGGTCAAGTGTTCGAAACTGGCCATCATAAGTGAATTGAGTGATCGTCGCGCCATCGGCACTTTGATTTGGCATCACATCAATGGTGTTGGTTGTTACAGTGCCAGCGGCCAAATCTGCGACGGTTGGCTCGACGACATCTAACGTACTATCTTGCATGATTTGAACATCATCGCCAATAGTGACATTTAACGGAGACATCAGTGAATCATCGCCATCACTGTCTACCGCATAAACGGGTAAATCAAAACTAAGGTCGTTGTTGCCACGGGCATCTTGGTGGTCCAACGCTTCGATGAGCGTGAAGGTGTATTCACCTAATGACCCAGAATTAAAGCTTAATGTGAATACTGTTGTTTCTACGTTTGTGGCACTGGTCGTAAAACCAATGTAGTCACCCGACCCTGCCGGATCTTCACGTAACTCAACGGCTAAACCGTTCGATTTAAGATCGTCGTTAGTATTGAATTCCGTTGGCTCAATACGAAAACGAACCACATCATCACTTTGATTAGTGAAAGTAATGGTTTGAGTCGAGCTTACCGCGCTGCCACTTGGAGCAGAGCCATCACTCAGATTAGTTTCAGAAAGGGTAACGCTTGGAATGACGTCGATCGTAGGGTTATCACCATCAGTAATGGTCAGCGTTACGGTAGAAGTCAGAGAGTCGTTATCGAAATCACTTGAAGTGACCACAATCGACTTCACAATATCTTCACTCGCGGTGTGGTCTAGGTCGCGGTTTGGCTCAAAGCGCACTTCACCTTCAAGGGTGATAAACAACTCGCCTTCTGTGAAGCTGAACTGCTGTTCGCCAGTGTCATTTTGATCAAGCGTTCTTAGCTGACCGTCATAAGTAAACTGAGTGATCGTCGCACCATCAGCACTTTGGTTTGGCATCACATCAATAGTGCTGGTTGTGATTGTTCCATCAGCCAGATTTGGCTCGATGATATCTAACGTACCGTCTTGCATGATTTGGACATCATCACCGATGGTCACGTTTAGCTGAGACACCAATGAATCGTCGCCGTCTGTATCCACAGCATAAACAGGCAGATCGAAGCTCAGATCGTTGTTATCTAAACCATCCACATGGTCTAACGCTTCAAGCAGAGTAAAGGTGTATTCACCCAATGAGCTCGTAG
>NZ_JBFSSD010000101.1:0-1979 GCF_041466145.1 Vibrio sp. 10N.239.312.D08
GTGTGCTATTTTGATACGAAATTAACGCCACATTGTGACTTTTCTCTCGTTTTGTGTGGGTAATTTTTTTTGCGCTTCTCAATGTAGCTCTTGATTAGGTTTTGAACCATTTGTCTTGCAGACTATTCCACCACCGGTAAGCGAAGATTGAATAGCACAAACCAAGTAAGCCAGTAGCAACCTGATCCCAATCGTATATTACCTGACTTCTATCTAGTTGATCGAAATAGAATTCATGCCAAAAGTGTGAGAAAAGCGTAATAAGCCACATGGTACGAAACCCCCATTTTTCACCAGTAATGCAACAACCGAGAAATGGGAAAATCAATCCAAATAGAAAATGGGCAACAAAGTAATGATTCGTATAGTATAAGCCGAGTGTAAGTTGCAGGAATATGACGAACAGACACCCAAAGGTGAATAAAAGCACATTGCTTAGATGGTACTTCCAGCTCTCTCCTTTTGTCACTTTACCTTAATTCCTTTTGGCTAAATTTTTCCAATCCCACATGTCCCATCTGCTCAGAATGAATTGTGGAAGTTCTGTCTCGTTTAAATAAGCTCTAACCACTGACAACGCCTCCTCTACACCGTAGCAAACAACAGCCAAATAGTCTTCTTTTAGCAAAGCTTCTCTAACAAGGTGCTGATCAATATGTACTTGCTTTAAGGCGATTTCTGGATCTTTACCATAGTCAGATGGCAACTTCTTTAGTTCTATATAGAGCCCATGATACCCCGAGCGTGCTACCATGAATTGAATATCAGGCACACCTTTCAAAGCTCCAGCACACTTCAATCGGTATGCTTCAAAGGCGCTTCGACCTCCTCCATTTGGTGAGGCATGAACCAAGCGTTCAAAATGTGGAAAATGCTCTGCTATATATTGAAAGATGCTGACCTGGTAGTAATACTCTTTATCTGACTCTAGCAGCTCGATATCAGCTTCTAGACGACTCTTTTCTTTCAGAAATAGACAATGCCAAGGGAGCTCTACACCATCATTTTGGCATTTTCGCTTTTTGGTCTTCTTTGGTTTTGGCTTGATCGATTTAAGGTTAGAGCTCTTTTGATTCGCACCTTTATCATTTGGTTTGGGCTTCTTGTTTCCACCGGGGACCCGAGCAAGATTTCTTAATTCTGCAGCAGTTATTGTTTGGCCATTTTTAATACCGGAAGTATCTATGTCTGAGAAATGCCCCATCAAAAAATCTCAGAACTTAGTAGGTAGCTTAAGGAAGCTTTAGTTAACTCGGGGTTTAGCAGTACACGCTTATAAGTTGTGAGCAGGTAAGCAAAGTCTGACGACTCAAATGGCTTAAGGTTCAAGAACCGTAGTTTGAAAACTCCTGGTCTGTTGTCGTGGTAATACTCAGCATTCTTGAGGTGGAGTATTGCAACGTGTAATAGGCGTGGGTGGTGTATCAGGAACTTTTGCAGTTTTTCAACGTGCTCGGTTTTAATTTCTTGGTATGTCATAAGGCATAACCTATACTGGATGGATATACAGTATAGGTGAGTCGCCTTTTATTTGTCTATCACTTTTAGTTCATTGACGCTTAGGCTCTAAGTCATGATATCGATTGAAACCAAACTCTATGCAATGGTTATACGCCATTACCACCTCTGTAGTTAGCTCAGTTGCATATAGATAGTCTGAATCACACCCAATATCCAATGGTCTTAACGAGTTCAAACCATTGCCTTTTGGTTCCTCAAGGATGTACAAGTATATATTTACCAAAAGTTGCTTGTATAAAGGGCAGTCAACCTGTTTAATACGCACTGTCAGAACATGTAAAACCTGTCGAGTTCGACGCTTTAGGTCCCTCTGTGGGATTTGTGCGTAATGTTTTGGGCTAAACCAGTTCGTCATGCGTGTTACGTAGTTCCAATTTAAATATTTATCCTTTCCCTTTGATTGCTGTAGGAGAGGAATAAAGTTTCATACTAAGCAGTCAAGTAACCCTGTTTGTACC
>NZ_JBFSSD010000102.1:0-1929 GCF_041466145.1 Vibrio sp. 10N.239.312.D08
ATTGAACAGCAATCAATCCTTTCTGTTCACAAAGCTAGAGAAAGGTTAGTTTCAATGAAAACTGGCCAAACTAATCAATTACGTGGGTTGTTGGCTGAGTTTGGTCTTGTCTTTCCTAAAGGAAGTGCATCACTTAACAAGCAGCTCCCTCTGGTTTTAGAGGATGCTGAAAATAATTTGACGCCACCGATTCGCTGCGTGGTTACTCATTTAAAAGAACTAATTGATGAGCTTTCTTCACGAATTAGTGCGTTAACAAAAGAAATTGAACAATGGCACAGTACGAATGTTGATTCTAAAAGAATCGCAGAGATCCCTGGAATTGGCCCTATAACTGCCACCGCACTTGTTGCAAGTATAGGTGACCCCGCATCTTTTAATAATGGACGGCAGGTATCTGCATGGATTGGACTTGTACCTAAGCAGTTTTCAACGGGTGGCAAACAAGTATTGCTTGGTATAAGCAAGCGGGGGGATGGCTATTTACGAAGACTACTAGTGCATGGTGCAAGAGCTGTTCTTGGGCACTTAAAGCAACAGCCAACCACTTATACTCACCGCTGGTTGAATGACTTACTGAAACGAAAACACAAGAATGTTGCAATAGTCGCACTAGCTAATCGGAATGCTCGAATTGCATGGGCTTTATTGGCTAATCAGCAACACTATAATCCTGAATTACTATCTATCTAAAATTGCGCATGAAGTGGAAATGAGAAAACAGGTAAGACCGTGAGTATGGAACTCTGATTTGATCTTAGGACTTTCAAGTTCGTGTTGTTGATAAGAGCATGCTCAGCGGAAATCATTAAGAGTCCTTGAACTCGGATATATGTCTGCAATCTTTTACCTAAAACTTTCAGATTTACTACTTGCCAATAGGAAGTGTCCATATATGATCAAATCAGCTTGAAGATCAACGACACCATATGTAGCTAGCCGTTAGCTTCTAACGGGCATACCTAGTCCTATGACTTTGTTAATCGCTTTGACATTCGCCATGATTTCGCCCACTTGAGCGTTGTAACATCTCAAGCTCAATTTATCGCTTGTTAGTCCTTTATATCGGGACATAGCAGTCTCAGATATTGAACGATAGTGATAACCAGACTCTGTTTTCCATTCCGATATTGTTCCATCTCTCAGAGCCATTACCGCTTTGTTTCTGGGATGACCGTCTTCCCAAAGAGCTGCATTCTTTCGAGGCGGTATTAACGGAGTACAGCCTTTATTTTTCAGAGTCTCGTGGCAATTTTTTGTGTCATATGCTCCATCGGCGGATACGGCAGCGACCTTTCTACGTAGTGGGTTGAGTAACGTCGGTAACACTTCACTATCGCCTACATTTACAAGACTGACTTCCGCACTAATCGCTTCGTGAGTATCCACATCCACAGCTAAGTGCAGTTTGCGCCATGTCCTACGTTTTTCTGTACCATGCTTTTTCACTTTCCACTCCCCCTCACCAAAGACTTTGAGGCCAGTAGAATCAATGGCTATATGGCGAATAGCCCCTCTCGATTTATTGCGATATTTGACCTGAACTGTCTTCGAGCGTTTACTGATACAGGTGTAGTCAGGGGACGTTAGTGGAACATCTAATAGCTCAAAGATAGAGTCGATAAAGCCTTGAAGAGCACGTAAAGGAAGAGAGAAGATGCCCTTAATCATCAAGGCGGTTTCAATCGCTGTATCAGAGTACTGAAAGCCTCTCCCACGCTTACCATGATGAGTTTTGCATCGCCATGCATCTACGGCTGAATCATCTATCCAGAATGTAACCGAACCACGTTTACAAAGAGCCTTATTGTACTCCGTCCAGTTAGTTATCTTCTTGTTTGCTTTACCCATATCACCACCATTCCAATCGTTTCAAATGATCAGATCACAGGACTTGGAAAAGGTTCAACTAATTTAGGCAACAACGCC
>NZ_JBFSSD010000103.1:0-1869 GCF_041466145.1 Vibrio sp. 10N.239.312.D08
CTAACGACAAAGTCGTTTGGTAGTTAAGGTACGACAGAATCGCTTGGTGATCACAGCCTTTTTGCTGCTTTCACTGGCACATTTTTGCCCCGAAATCATCTAAAGCAAAAGCTCATACGCATTCTGTTAATATGAATTTGCCCTACGAAAAATTATCCGAAGGGAGGTGCAACAAGCGGAACAGTAAAATGAGACTGCATTTAGCGATTAAACTCTCATTAACTGTCGGTAAGTCAATGATTTAAAATTGAAAGAAGCAGAGCGAAAATACACAATGGTGAGAATAAAAATGGTTTTTCACCGTCTAACTATCGTTATGCTCTATGAGGGAACTAAATGAGAATACTTGGCATAATTGCCCTAGCAATCGTGGTCTTTGTTTCAGTTGTGCTCTTTGTCTCAGTTGTTCTTAATCATGAACTGGTGTTATCTGTGCAGAAAGCTGGGACAGTGGATGGTTGGTTAGGTTTTTCTGGTGGTCTCTTTGGTGGATACTTGGCGTTCCTTTCAGCTTACTATATTTACCACAAACAACGCCACGACATAGTCAGACCCATTTTGGTTGTCGAACCTGCTAATAAACCTTGTGGGAACATGCTTCACGTTATACATCGGGATGTTGGAGCTGATGGCTTACCACTAAAACACACTAAGCAGATCCCAATATGCATTAGGAATATTGGCATAGGAGCCGCGTTAGATATTGAATGTGAAAGTACAAGCCAGTACAAGCTGTACTATTCCTCATCTGATGGCTATGGGTGTGAAACTCATGAATCGCTTGTACTCATTGGAATTGCTGATAACCAAGTTGAAGTTCGAGATCTACTAATTCAACTTCCTTCTCTTGAAGAACATGCTGCACGAACTGTTGAGTTTACGTTAGCTTATAAAGGGGTTTATGGACAGAAGTATACAGTCATTGCACAGGTGTTAATTGAAAGCACTGACCGAAAAACTAGTGAGTCTTGGGTTAAGACGATAAAACGAACATAACAAATAAATGTTCAAGAGGAGCTTCCAACGCTTAGCACTCTCAGTTCAAGGTTAGGGTCATGTTTACAACGTAATAGTTTAGGTTTGGTGGTAGCATTCTCACTATTATGCGGCTAAGTAATTCAGGGGAATATCGCATGGAAATGCAGACTGTAGGAAAAGGAGCTATCAGCGTAATTAGCTGTCTAAAAGACGCGTACAACAAGTCCAAAAAACGAAAAATTGACACTTTCATGAAATGTGTAGATGTACGATACGAGTTAATGACTCTTGGTGAGAGAGATACGTTGATCACTTATTTGGACAGTAGTGAAGGGCAGGATCTTCTCTCTGATTATGTAAATAATGCGCTTAATACTAGTAGCCAAACTGTCATAATGGCTTATGCGTTATTGTATTGCAACGATGCTGACTTCTCTTTTACAGCTTCAGAAAAACACTCTATCGTATCGGCCCTTCAGGGTATCAGTGATGAACTAGTTTTATTGTTCGTTGAACTTTCCAAGTTAGACCCTACCCATGAAAATGATGCGTTTAAAAGAGTCTTAGTGACTAACCAAATTGGTTGGCAGATCCAGCATGGTGGGAATCTTTATGTCGATATCGCAGAGTTAATTAGACGAGGACTTCTGTTGTTAGATCCGAAGCCTGCCACGTTTGAAAGCAGTGAGTGGAACATAGCTTTCGGACTATCACCTCTAGCATTACAGTGCGTAAAATTACTTGAAAAAAGTGCTGAGTTGCTAAAAATCACAAACGTTTAAGGTACTTTTACTAATTCATTCTTTGTTAATTTAGTAAAGTCACTGACTCACTTTTGTCCAGAAACGTGTTTGAATGGGGCCGATCAATCTGTGGATGCCCAAGACAACC
>NZ_JBFSSD010000104.1:0-1864 GCF_041466145.1 Vibrio sp. 10N.239.312.D08
TGGTGCGCCGAGCATGGCGTTGATCTAGGAGGTGAAAGTCCTCTACGGGCTCAGTCGAGCGAGAACCGTTAGCCTATGCAAGGGTGTTCACCGTGAGGTGAAATCTGAAGGAAGCAAATGGCAAAACTTGGTTGTGACGAACAGAAATCTGATAGTAGGTCATTACAACTTGGGCAACCTAGCCATAGATAGAATAGCCCAATGCCTCGACGGGAAGTGTGTAGTGGTAAATCAGGCACAGCCAAGGGAAAGAACAACGTCTTACCTCGGGAGATCTTATGGTTTGTCTCAATAGAGACTAATACAGCAGTGATGTTGTGTGATGAGCAATAAGAAGTCAGCAGAAGGCATAGTACTTTGAGAATGTACAACTCAAAGGAAGGCCTGAACTGAATATATCAAGAAGCAGTCACTAGACACTCAATCATGTGGAGTCATAGCAAGATGAAATTCATCTCTACGTCCCAAAGGGCAATACCGCAAGTAAAGCTCATGGATACGAAGAATGACAAGCATGGTCGGCGTAGACAGGAGGGCGAGTCTTGGTGACCTCAACTTCGTTGATGGAGCAAATCTGCTCCTCAACCAATTTGAATCAAGCTCTTAGACGCGTGAAGAAGAACAAAGGGTGTGCAGGAGTCGACAAGCTCGACATCAACGCCACTATCTCAAGACTTCGACAGGCATCAAACGGGCAAGAGCTTCGCCAGAGTCTTCTGGATGGAAGCTATCAACCTCAACCTGTTCTTGGTGTAGAAATCCCCAAAGCTAGTGGTGGCGTAAGGCAATTAGGTATCCCAACAGTCCTTGATAGGGTAGTCCAACAGGCAATCACATCAGTGCTGTCATGTATCTATGAGCCGAAGTTCTCCGACAGTAGTTACGGGTTTAGACCCAACCGCAGTGCGCACCATGCATTGTCGGCCGCCAGTCGCTACATCCGAGAGGGTCGAGGTTATGTAGTAGATATCGACCTAGCAAAATACTTCGATACAGTGAATCACGATAGGCTAATGCACAGGCTGTCACAAGATATTGCTGATAAACGCGTGTTAAAGCTAATTAGGTCATACCTACAGGTAGGCATAATGCGACATGGACTAGTTGAGCAGAGACAACGAGGCACACCCCAGGGTGGGCCATTATCTCCGCTACTATCAAATATTGTATTAGATGAACTGGATAAAGAGCTAGAGCGTAGAGGGCATAAGTTCTGTCGATATGCAGATGACTGTCAAATCTACGTGCGTAGTGAGGAAGCCGCTCATCGAGTCAGAGAGTCGATAACGGAGTTCTTGGAGCAGAAACTAAAGCTGACGGTAAACCGTAAGAAAAGTGCAGCAACGAGAGTGACAAAGCGAACTTACCTAAGCCACCGCTTCCAGATAGACGGAAGAATCGGGATATCGAAGACGGCACAAGCTCAAATGAAGAAGCGAGTACGTCAGATAACGAAGCGAAATCGAGGACGAGAGTTACAGGTGATAATCACGGAGTTAACTCAATATCTAAGAGGATGGCAACACTACTTCAAGCTTACTGTTAGTAAAAGTGCAATGCAGCGCTTAGACGAATGGATACGGCGTAGATTAAGGTGCTACCGACTAAAGCAGCGCAAACGCAGACACAGCATAGCGATATGGTTACAGCGACAAGGTGTAACGGAGCGTAATGCGTGGAAGCTAGCGATGTCAGATAAGGGTTGGTGGCATCTAGCTTCAACGCCACAGGTTAATCACGCCATGCCAATAAAATGGTTCGAGGGGTTGGGGCTGTACTCACTAAGAGATGGGTACGAGTCACTGAAAGTATATTCGGAACCGCCGTATGCGACCCACGCTTGTACGGTGGTGTGAGAGGACGG
>NZ_JBFSSD010000105.1:0-1863 GCF_041466145.1 Vibrio sp. 10N.239.312.D08
CTTGGGTGTTCCGGTGATTTTTGACTTTGGTTTTTGGCGTAAATCAAACCGAGATTCTTTTACAAGCTGGGCATCAAACCTAGGCGTGGACAGCGAAGTTCACTATCTTGATGTTCCGTTTGAGACTTGTAAGGAGAGGGCATTCAGCCGTAACTCGGATCTCAAGGGTAAGTCTTATGAAATGACGCCTGAAATGTTAGATCTGTTTTGGTCTTGGTTTGAGGTTCCAACTTCAAATGAAAATGTTGTTTGGGTTCAACAGGAAGCTCAATAAGGTATGTAGTCAGGCGCGAAGGTGAGTAGCGTTTTTGTTATCTAGCTTGTGTTCTAAGTCTTCCGTTACATTGGGTCTATGAAAGTCTGAGTCGTCCATCGAATAGTAGAGTAACAAGGGCATTTCTCATGCCGTATTTTTGGTAATTAGTTCTTCCTGTCGATTATCGAATTTGTCCTAAACCCACTATTAAGGCAGGGAACCCCAATGAATAGAACGCTATGGTTCGCACTCATTTCGCTTTTGTTTTCAATGACAATGGTATTTTGTACATACAGTTATGGAACAGATAGCCACGTTGAAGTAACCACACTCACTTTAGTATTGTCTGGCCCTCTGATTTTTACCTTTGCGCTTGTTGTCATTTTTTGTGGTGCACCAGTCATTAGCAAGTACAAGTTACTTGGAACCATCGCAATTTGTGTGCATGGATTTACAGCCTCACTGCATGTGCTGTGGAACGGTTTTATGTTTGTCGATGTGATTAATAAACAAGGCTTAGGTCCGGGACAAGGTTATTCTGGTTTGATACTTTGGGTTGGTAGTATCAAGGCGATGCTACTTGGTTTGGTTGTGGGAGTATGCCTGCATTACTTGCTACGATTTTTTAGAAAGGCTGCAGTAAGATAACTGTTGGCTAGTTAGTGGATTGTTCGTTGTCTATAGGAGTTGCCACTGTGTTTTATAGTAAGGAATCCAACAAGGGATTGCTGCTCATCCTTGTTGCGATAAGTGCTTTCATTGTCGTTACCTCGGATAATAACCCCGGGACATTAGTCGCTCACGCCATCAATGGTTTAATTGCTTTGCTCTTTTTCTCCATGACCATTGAGGTCAAAGACAATGTACTAAGTTGGTATTTCGGCTTTGGCTTTTTGCGTAAGAATGTAGAAGTGTCAGACATTACCGAGACATCGTTCTATCAAAGCAAGTGGTATCAAGGTATTGGCATCCGAATGCTGAGCGATGGCTGGTTGTATAATGCATCGATAGGTTCAGCGTTGAAGTTAAGCCTAAGCAATGGAAAGCATGTTTACATTGGTTGTAAGGATACGGACGGTTTAAAGCTGGCCTTGAAAACCGCTAACGAACAGATAACGCAAAAGTGATTTACGAGGCGTGGCACTTTTCGTTTTGAGTTGGACTAATTTTTAAGGCTGTATGCTTTAAGTGAGCTGCATTTTAATATCTCAACAAGTGGATCGGAGGTTCAATGGACCAAGCAATCAAAACACATTTCGACGAGTATCCCGATGATGTTCGAGCTCGGCTTGAAGAGTTGCGTTCATTAATCTTTGAGCTTTGCTCTGATTTGGAACTAGGTGAAGTCGAAGAGTCTCTGAAATGGGGCGAGCCGAGTTACAGCGTTAAGACGGGCAGCCCAATTCGAATCGACTGGAAATTGAAGTCACCAAACAACTATTACTTGTTCTTTAACTGTCAAACGAAGCTAGTCGACACATTCAGAGAATTGCACGATGGCACATTGGTATTTCAAGGTAATCGGGCAATCGTCTTGAACCTAACTGAACCACTTCCCAAAGCACCAATCAAGCAGTGCTTAGAGTTAGCCTTAACTTATCAACAAC
>NZ_JBFSSD010000106.1:0-1794 GCF_041466145.1 Vibrio sp. 10N.239.312.D08
TTCTAATCTGGTTCTGATCCGCCAAATTTCCTCAAGCCGAAAAGGCTTTTTGACGGTAAACGCCCCATGAACCTACAGGGCGATATTACTAATGTTTGAAGTTCCAAGGTAGGAGCGCATCGATATCTGGCTCAGCTTTCGCTAGCTCCTTCATGCACTTGACCATGTAATCGTAGAGGATAAGCCCATTGGCTTTTGCGGTCTCGACAATGCTATAAAGCATTGCGCTCGCTTCGGCGCCATTAGGGTTGGTCGAGAAGAGCCAGATGGTATGACCTTATATACTTAGACTTACCTACTGGTGCGTTTTTGGAGGTCATCAATATGGAATCCGTCAACTATTCTGCTTATATTGGACTTGATGTGCACAAGGACACAATTGCTGTTGCGATTGCAAGTCCAGAGCGGCAGGGAGAAGTTCGATTTTATGGGAATATTTCTTCAGCAAAAGATGCCGTTATTCGTCTAATGAAGAAGCTAATCAAGCTTCACGGTACGATCCTTGTCTGCTACGAAGCGGGCCCAACAGGCTACGGTCTATATCGATTGTTACTTAGCATGAACATAGAGTGTACAGTTGTGGCTCCTTCTAGAATACCTAAGATATCAACCAACAAGATCAAAAATGATCATCGAGATGCCGTCGCTTTAGCGAGGTTGTTAAGAGCGGGTGAGTTAGTTGATATCTGGGTACCCGACCTGACACATGAAGCTATGCGAGATCTTGTGAGAGCCAGAAGCTGTGCAAAGAAAGATACTAAAGTTGCCAAGCAGCGAATCCAAAGTATTCTTCTGAGAACGGGTAAAAAGTATGAAAAGAAAATGTGGACTGTCCGCCATCGAGTATGGCTAGCCAACCAATCTTTCCCCTTAGCTTCTCAACAAATAGCTTATGAGCACTATCGACAAAGCTTGGAGCAAATAGAAAACCGTATTGAGCAATTAGACCAAGAAATTGATAGGTTACTTCCTAACTGGTCACTTTATAACTTGGTTAATCAACTGCAAGCTCTAAAAGGTGTCGGACGTACGATTGCAATCTCCGTAGTGGCTGAAGTGGGTGATTTCTCCCGATTTAGTAATCCGAAACAAATAATGGCATTCCTTGGCCTAATACCTGGTGAACACTCAAGTGGTAGTGTGACTCGTAAAGCAGGGATCACTAAAGCTGGAAATGTTGAGTTAAGACGACTTTTGTATGAGGCAGCATGGGCATATAGAAACAATGCTAAGGTCGGTAGCTGGTTAACTGCGAATCGACCAGATAGTGTTTGCCAAGAAGCCAAAGATATCTCCTGGAAAGCTCAGCAGCGATTATGCTTCCGTTACCGAAGCTTGGTAGCTAAAGGGAAAAAGTCACAAATAGCAATTACTGCTGTTGCGAGAGAGTTACTTGGATTCATGTGGGACATTGCTGTCACCACTCGAAATCAGAGAGTTTAAAATTTGCTTGGAAGTGAAGAAGCTCAGGTGAGTAATCCTCGTCAAGAATTTAAGTCGACCACTTGGTTAGATACTAGCAGCCAGATAGAGGTAAACTCATTACGAAAACCATGTTGGGGCTAAAGATCCCCGAATAAGAGTATGTATAACCCAAGTTATTGCTAATTCACTTTCAGGCAATTCTAATGTTGAAAGCATGCCTCGTCTCACAGAGGAGAGAGAGGTTTTGTCGAAAAACTTGAAAAAGGTCATAAGAGTTTTTCCTGCCAATGACCAGCGGCTTAATTGCGCGCTCTGCGCGATTATTATCGATAGATAAGTGACCATCGTCGATATAACGAATGAGTTTAG
>NZ_JBFSSD010000107.1:0-1770 GCF_041466145.1 Vibrio sp. 10N.239.312.D08
GGTTCAAAGCTAACGAGAAAGGTAAAGACTTCCTATTCCGTCTTGCTCACGAAACTGGCGTCATCTTACTACCTGGTAAAGGTTTCGACACAGTACACGCCTCAGTACGCGTATCACTAGCGAACCTTACTCACCACGAGTACGAGCTAATCGGCCGTGCAACACGCACTGTGTTGGATGAGTACTTCCAAGAGTTCTCTGCGTAATTCGTAGTTGCTAGAAAATATAAGCCCCGTCAAGTCGGGGCTTTTTTATTCGGTTGTTTAGGTCGTGATAATGAATGTAATTTCTGTAAATGCCGTTGAATCTGCCATTTTGGCACTCTTGATGTTGTTGTTTGGTGAGGTAACCAAAAAACACACACCAATATTAAGTAAATATCATATCCCAGGGCCGGTGATTGGTGGGTGCATCGCAGCCTTAATTACTACTTGCTTATATCGCATGGGAATGGAGTTCGAATTTGAACTTCCTTATAAAGAGACGTTGATGCTGATGTTTTTCGCAGGCATTGGTTTAAGCGCAAATATCAAGCAGCTATTCCAAGGTGGACGCTTGTTCGTTGTCTTTCTCGGAATCGCCGTTGTTTATATTATTTTTCAGGACGCTATTGGTGTCGCTGCAGCCTCGTTCTTAGGGCTGGATCCTAAGCTAGGACTGATGACGGGCTCTATCACCCTATCAGGTGGGCATGGTACAGGTGCTGCATGGGCGTCGATGTTTCATGACCATTTTGGTGTCGATAATGCACTCGAAATCGCGATGGCCTGTGCCACTTTTGGTCTTGTGATTGGCGGTATTATCGGAGCGCCTTTAGGCACGTATTTGGTTGAAAAAAATCAACTTTCAACACCGAACGTACATGCAGCAGATGTGGAACACAAAAAGGCCCATCACATGCCGACTAAGGGCAATGTACTACATGGCATCGGAAGCGTTGTTCTTTTAGCATGCTGTGTTGAGCTCAGCCAAATGCTACATAGTTTAGTGCTTGTGCTCGATGTGCATTGGCTGAACATGGTGCCAAATTTCGTCTATGCGTTATTTATTGGTGCACTATTTTCAACACTATTTAGCGAGAGCAAACCTGCCAAGATTGCGATGGTCGAAGTGGCACGTTTAAGCTCAATTGCCCTAAGTGTCTTCTTATCTATGGCATTGCTTGAAATCAAACTTTGGCAGCTGTTTGATATGGCGTTGTCGCTGGTGGTTATCCTAACGATTCAAACATTGTTTACTATTGTGTTTGTTACGTCCGTTACCTATAAGCTACTCGGTAAAAATTATGATGCCGCGGTGATGGCAAGTGGTCATGCGGGCTTTGGTTTGGGTGCGACACCGACAGCCATGCTCAATATGAATGGTATCACGGGTTACTACGGCCCATCGCCACAAGCGTATTTTATCGTGCCGTTAATTGGTGCGTTCTTTATCGATCTCTCAAACCTAATCGTTATAGAGACATTCTTACATTTCATGTCTTGATGGATCTTCCCCATCAAAGGGGATTACCAAAGTTCAGTACTTTGACTTTAAAATTTACTAAAGACATCAAAAACTATATTCAGAAGAGGAGTGACGGTTTGAAAGGTGTAATTTCAATTCAGTCTCATGTGGTCTTTGGCCATGCTGGCAATAGCTCTGCCGTTTTTCCTATGCAACGTATGGGACTCGAAGTATGGCCTATCCATACGGTACAATTTTCCAACCACACACAATATCAACAAGGTTGGACCGGGCAAACATTCGGCTCAGATGATATTCGAAACT
>NZ_JBFSSD010000108.1:0-1744 GCF_041466145.1 Vibrio sp. 10N.239.312.D08
TGTGATCACCAAGCGATTCTGTCGTACCTTAACTACCAAACGACTTTGTCGTTAGCCTAATTACCGAGGGAAATTGACGGTCCTACTTTTTACGTAATCCTTTGACTATCACTGTGAATTAGTCAAAGGGTGTATAGGATGATCGTTATGGATGCTAAATCCCAGCTTACCGTGGATGTCATTGCTAAAGTGGCACTTAACAAAATCTCTATTCTCAATGCCTCGAAACTGCTCAATAAATCCCCCCGAACCATTGAACGTTACCTCAGGCGATACCGTACCGATGGTATTCGTTTCGTTGTTCATGGCAACACAGGAAGAGCACCCGCTAATAAAATCCCCGTGACCTTAAAGAAGCAAGTTCAAGATCTGATAAAAGCCAAGTATTACGACTTTAACATGCTTCATTTGGCAGACATGCTGGAAGTGTTTGAAGGCATCAAAGTAAAGCGAGAGACACTTCGTACCTGGGCGCACGAAATCCATCATGTAAAACGAGCTAAACATCGCCGCTCCAAAGTAAGAAGACGACGAGAGCGCATGGAGGCAGAAGGCTTAATGTTGCAAATGGACGGCAGCCCCCACCTTTGGTTCGGGGACAAAAAGTCCTGCCTTATCGCTATGATTGATGACGCAACCAGTGACGTTCATGCAGAGTTCTTTCCTTCAGAAACTACGGAAGGCTGCCTTAAAGTAATGAAGGCTTATATCGAAAAAAAGGGGCTTTTTAAGACGCTTTATGTCGATAGAGCGGGTATCTTTGGTGGACCAAAACGCTGCCACTTCTCTCAGATGCAACGAGCCTGCGAAGAGCTTGGTATAGAAATTATTTTTGCCAACTCCCCCCAAGGAAAAGGTCGTATCGAACGTGCCTTCGATACGTTCCAAGATCGTCTCGTCCCTGAGTTAAGACTGGCGGGGATCACCGATATGAATAGCGCAAATGACTACCTGCAAAACACTTTCATCCCTGACTATTGGGCGACAACCCTCACCGTCAACGCTAAGCAGGTGCGCTCGGAACATAAGCCCGTTCCGAAACACCTAAACCTCGATGCGATATGTATCCAAAAAGAATATCGAAAAATCCGTCGGGACCATACCTTCAGTTATGGTAACGCAATGTATCAAATTACCTCTCCGTTAAGGCACTCTATCGTGAGTCAACAAGTTGAGCTACGTAAGCAACTTGATGGTAACTTCGCCGCTTACTTTGCTGACCGAGAGCTGTCCATTAAAGAGCTTGTTGAGCCTAGCTCTAGGAAAGAATACGGGGAAGAAGTTCAGAAAAAGCTCGATGCTATTGAACTTGCCAAGGAGTTAGGCAATGTGAGAGAAGCTGCTCGGCAGAGCGGTTGCTCTGTCAAAAGCATTCACAACAACCGTCAACTTCTCGAAGCACATGGTCCATTAGCTTTGAAACGTATGTATGGCCAATCAAGGCACAGTAACCGCATCGATGAGAAGACTCGAAATGTCGTCATCTCATTAACGCTCAAATTACCTCATCTAACATCGATCAGGATCAGTGGTGAGATGAGAAAGCGATTTAACATCTCAATTAGTCACTCAACAGTAAGGAACATCTGGCTTGAAGAAAAGCTGAATACAAGAGAGTTACGGGAAGCTCGTGCCGAGGCATCAATTATCGAATAAGAGCAGAACTGTCATGGTTGACTACTATTAATAAGACTGTGACAGAGTCCTTCGGTAATTAGACCGTCAACCTCCCTCGGTAATCACA
>NZ_JBFSSD010000109.1:0-1707 GCF_041466145.1 Vibrio sp. 10N.239.312.D08
AACGGCGGACTGTTAATCCGTATGTCGCAAGTTCAAGTCTTGCAAGGGGAGCCAATTAAAAGAAGCCGCATCATTGATGCGGCTTTTTTGCATCTAAAGATCCTAACTTATTAATACAACTACCCTCACCTTTCAAATACCATATTCAATTCAGAAACCAACCGTTTTTATATCCTTCCAAAGCTACAAATCTTCGCTACTTAATGCTCTTCAAAATCTCCCAACAACAAACGACACATTCACGTAAGAGTCAGTCACAGTACGTTGCTACTCATTTTATTGACTAGGAGATCGGTTGAAAAAATCAATACTAAGTTTGGAGGTAAGAAAGCTAAATAACGAATCAAGTAAGCGCTGAAAAGCTCTGTAAGACACTTCAATCCAAATTGATACACAGATTACTCTTTATCAAAACTATCCACTACAATAGCGCCCATAGAGGCTGGCATTGAAATAACAATCACTCTTTTGATCGATACGACGGGATCACTCAATAGAGGTAATTTGTCCAGGCAAGTCAGTACCAGAGCAACGACCAATGCCGTCATAACATAAGCAATCACTATTCTGAAAATAAACACCGGCAACCGAGCAACAACATCTTTTTGAAAGACACTCTCATACGTATAGAAGCCTAAGAACACCGCAGACAGTAAAAATAGCAGCAATAGATTAGCGGTAGGTAAAGTCTCCCCTAACTTCCAAGCCTCTTCAGAAAAAGAAATCGGCACGGCCAAGGCAAAAGATCCCACAAAGATCTGGCTCGCATCTTCAAAGTTAAAACTCAATTTCATAATTCGACCCATTAGGTTTAAGGCTTTATCTAATTCTGAAAAGAATCACAAAACTATCCGCCAATGATTTGGGGGATTTTTATTTCTACTAAGCAAACAGTAGTGACCTTCTAGCTTCATCTTAGTCGCAATAACCAAAACATAGCTTGAACTAACCAGCAAGAAATCAATATGCTCAGAGCAAAACGGTCAACACGACTGATTAATATCGAGTCAACAAACACATCAAAATCGAAGACAGAGTGGTAACCCCTAATATACCAGCACCTAGAACCAAAGAATCTAAATCCGCAGGGTGATAAACGTCACTTCACGAATACGAGGGATGCTCTATTTCTTAGCTTATATACCCCTCAGGCACCACTTGGGAACACACTTAGCGACTCTCACCTTTAAGCTGAATCTAGCCTACTTTCACCCTTTGAAGTACTTAGAACGAGTCGCTCAATACCATCGAGAGTGGTTTTAAGCTCAATGCATAACAAGAGACATTAAGTCGACTCATTATGAGCTCTAGCGTTCTTAAGAGAAGCCTCCATGATAGAGCCCTAATTACACGTATCCTATAGATTCACAGATAGAGCAGAAGTCAGATTTCGTAGCCGAAAGGCTGTTAACTAATACTGAGAGCCGCTCACTTAATAAAGGAAACATCTACAGCGCGTATGGCTCGAGTATCTGAATGCTAAACTTAAAGCTATATACGTTTGAGATCATGCTCGAGTCACCTCACAGCTGGAATCAGAAATGATGTAGTCCTAATCATGAGTTGGTTTTGGGAAAAACCTGAGCTAAGAGCTGTGGGCTGCGGGAAAATCTTTTGTGTAAGTTATTCGACTGACGTGCGAAACACTATGATTTATACCAATTAAAGTAAAAATGTGATCTAATTAAGATTGATGAATTATTGTGA
>NZ_JBFSSD010000110.1:0-1639 GCF_041466145.1 Vibrio sp. 10N.239.312.D08
TCATCAATATTACGTTCATTGATATCGATTGTGTGACCACTTTGCTGACAAAGCTCGAGTGCATCATTTGATTGATACAGCGTATTTTCCGTATGAACAGCAATTTCTTTGGTTGCTAAATCAAATTGCTCAATGCTGTGCAAACTTTCTTGAGTTAACAAAGATTGTCGTTGGCTTTGTTGGTTCATTTCATCACGTAGTTGCGATATACCGTGGCCACTCTTATCCAACAGTTTGGTCGTGTTCGATGTTTCGAGAATGATAGATTGAATAGTAGCAACGAATTGGTTGAATGCTTTCGCAAGTGATGTGACTTCATCATTGCCTACTTCCGCAACACGTGAAGTGAGGTCTCCTCCACCAGAAGCAATTTCATTCATTGAATCAGCCATGTTTTTGATGGGCCTGACGACTTTTCTATCGAGGACTATGGAAATCAGAATCAGGCTAGCAATAAATATGCAAAGCAAAATACTAATCGCAAGTTGCATAGAGTTCATTAAATTAGCATTCGTCACATCATGGTTAAAACCAACATTAACTTTACCGATAGGCAATGAATCCCATGAAATAGCCATCGATGAGGATTCATCAATGTCACGTGGATTAACACTACCTAATATGTTGTTATTTTGATCGAGCACTTGAATGTTTGCGATTACGTCATTATTTGAATACGCTTCAATGATATTAAGTATCAGTGTCTTATCGTATGCATAAACAGGTTCTTGCAATATCACACTTAATTCAGAGGTTATACGCTGGATTTCTTGTGAAGATTTATCAGTAACGTTTGATTGGTTAATCATAAATTGGATTGGCAAAGCGATAGCAGCAACAATAAGCATCACTGCAGCGATCAGTAAAACCATTTTTTTTGTTATTTGGTTCATAAAAATGTACTCAGTTGGCAAGCGGATCAAAGAAATATTTTTCTGGGATAGAGCGGGTGTCTTCGGTCAGATATGGATTTTCAAGATCGATAATAGTTCGCTCTGAAAGGTTGGCCCGTGAGAGCGCCATTCTTACTTCGGAGTCTTCGAAAAAGAGTTTCTCATAGGTGCCATCAGCGAAAATTTCTTCAACCACTTCTGTGATGTGTTGCTGAAGTTCTGTGTTTTCTTTTTGGACAAAGAGCATATATGGCATGCGATAGCGGAGCATGACATGACTATCAACAGCTAAAGGTAGTTCTGGGTATGATTGCATTTCTGCAAATGGTTCCATGACACCACGAGCAAACAAGTGGCACCGATTACCAGCAAGCATCATCTCAAAAATATTTGGATATTTAAGCGATTTAGCGGTTTTTATACCATTGGCATCAAGAATGAATGTGTCTGGCCATGTTTTCCCTGAACAAACTTTAAAGCGCGTGAAATCCGCTTTAGATCTTACGTTTGCGAGTAATTGTTT
Source organism: Vibrio sp. 10N.239.312.D08 (assembly GCF_041466145.1). NCBI lineage: Bacteria > Pseudomonadati > Pseudomonadota > Gammaproteobacteria > Vibrionales > Vibrionaceae > Vibrio > Vibrio sp. 10N.239.312.D08. The sequence goes on from NZ_JBFSSD010000110.1 coordinate 1,417, forward strand.
ATCTTTTTCATGAATTAATCCGATTCGCATACCAAGCATTCCTCGATATATAGGGAACAATATTGGAGCAAAGCGTTTTTCCATGTCGAGACTGGTCGCTGACCAATAAAGGTCAATCTCTCCCGACTCTAAATCCGCCATAACTCTTGATTGAGCAGGTTCCCCTGTTGCTTGATAGACAAACTCGATTTCATCGAATCGGCTCGAGCGATTAACAATTTCT
>NZ_JBFSSD010000111.1:0-1576 GCF_041466145.1 Vibrio sp. 10N.239.312.D08
CACTGTTTGAGCAATATGAAAGCAGCAGTGTTACCCAACGCGCTTTTTGTGAAGAGCATGGACTGAGTTTATCCACGTTCTTTGCCAAACGGCGTCAACTCCAAACAGCAAGCCAATCGGAATCTGTCGGATTTGTTAAAGCCGAAATCGTTGAAAAGACAACCAAGTATCAGGCCCAGATAGCTACGGCGAACATGACACTTCTCATCAATGATGTGGAGCTGAGCATTCCTCAAGGCACGCCAGCGGCCTATCTCGCAGAGCTTATCGGTGCGTTATCATGAAACGCATGCTCAGCGCTCCAGAGATTTACTTGTATCGTGAAAGCGTCGATTTTAGAAAGTCCATCAACGGTCTTGCTGCGATTATCGAAAGTGACACCGACTTACCTTTAGGAAGTGGCGCACTGTTCCTGTTCACCAACAAACAGCGCGACAAAATCAAAGTGTTGTATTGGGATAAAACAGGCTTCGCACTCTGGTATAAACGCCTCGAAAAAGCCAAGTATAAGTGGCCTTCAAAAGAGAAAAACGAGGTGTTTACCCTGACTCAATTTGAGCTTGATAGACTGCTTTCAGGCTTCACAATTATCGGTCATGAACCCATCAAATAAACAATTTTACAATGAGTTAATCGAGAATAAAGCCTTACGATGAATCACAAGGTGACTTCTTCAACGAAGCGGAATGTGAAGCCGTTAAAGAAGACGAGGTTGAGGTGACGACAACCACCACAACGAAAAAACGCGGAAAACGTAAGCCACTTCCAAAGACCTTACCTCGTGAGGTTATCGAACTCGATTTAGACGACCATGAAAAGCAGTGCGCTTGCTGCAATCATAGCCTGCATAAAATCGGGGAAGACCGCAGCGAGAAGCTAGAGTTCACGCCAGCGGTACTCAAAGTGTTGGAATATGTTCGTCCTAAGTACGCTTGCCGCCAGTGCGAGAAAACAGGCGACAGCAGCCGAATCGTTCAGAAGCCATCCCCTCAGAGCCTCATCCCTAAAAGCTTCGCCACAGAAAGTTTGCTGACCAACATCATTCTTGGAAAATACCAATACGCGATGCCACTTTATCGTCAAGAATCGCTGTTTACCCAGTCGGGTATCGAGCTATCACGTACCACCATGGCTAGGTGGGTTATCCAAGTCAGTGAGAAGTTCGCCCCGCTGTATGCCGCCTTGAAAGAGCACCTACTTCAACAAGTGGTGGTTCAAGCGGATGAAACGCCGCTCAATGTGCTCAAAGAAGAGAAGCAGTGTTATATGTGGCTCTACTGCTCAGGCGCTGACTCACCCGAAGCGGCACTGCCGAATGTGAAAAATATTGCCTTGTACGACTATCAAAACAGTCGCGCGAGGGCGTGTCCCGTGGACTTTTTAGGTGACTACAACGGTTATCTACAAACCGATGGCTACGCGGCTTATGATGGGCTTCATCACGTCACCAAGGTAGGGTGCTTAGCGCATGCTCGTTGCAAGTTCATGGATGCTAAAAAGCTTCAAGGGAAAGGTAAATCGGGCAAGGCTGATAAGGCGCTGGCTAAAATCCAAAAACTCTACGGGATAGAATCAC
>NZ_JBFSSD010000112.1:0-1570 GCF_041466145.1 Vibrio sp. 10N.239.312.D08
TATGCTGCTTAGGTTTCTACTTAAGCAGCATAGTTTTCATATTCTGTTTGATTGTGTAAAAGCGACCATATAATTCGTGCGTTCTTCGCGGCCAGTGCCACTATTGCTCGGTTCATTCCTCTTCGTTCTAGAACGCCTCGACACCACTGACTTAACTTATCTTGCTTGTCGCCAAGGTTGGCAATTACGGTCCTTGCGCCATGAACTAATAGTGTTCGTAAGTATTTATCGCCATGTTTGGTTATCCGACCTAAGCGTGGCTTTCCTCCCGTCGAATATTGTTTTGGTACGAGTCCTAGCCAAGCAGAGAAATCACGGCTTTTGCGTATTTCGGAGCATTCCGAACAGCCATTTCGGTATGACCCGAACACCTATTTCGGTTTAATCCGAACGCATATTCCGCGATTATCCGAACACTTTTAAGCGAACTCCGAAATCAGCGTTCGGAATAGCGAAAACCGCGTTCGGAATGCCCGAAATCCTTCCTTTTTCTCTTTTAAATCAATAGCTCGCTATTCTTTACTTCTTAAACAAGAACGTAAGGAAGCGACAATGGCTAAAAAGAGAACTCCAATGAACAAAATCAAAGAGATATTACGCCTTAAGTACGAGTGTGGGTTGTCCTACCGTAGTATTGCTAGTTGTCTCAATGTCAGCCTTGCAACAGTCTCTGAGCTTGTCGCTCGCTTTAAGCAAAGTCAGATAGGCTGGCCTCTCCCAGAAGATTGCAGTGATACAGACCTTACCAAAGCCCTATATCATTCGAAGCAAGCCAGTCGAGACAAGGTTATGCCAGACTTCGCTCAGTACGCTGTCGAACTCAAGCGTAAAGGCATGACAAAGATGTTGTTGTGGCAGGAGTACCACGAGCAATATCAAGAGCAAGCTTACGCTTACACTCAGTTCTGCGAGCACTTCACTCGTTGGTTCAAAACCCAAAAGCGCAGTATGCGTCAGCTCCATGTTGCAGGTGATAAGCTGTTTATCGATTACTGTGGGCCGAGGCTTCAAGTAGTCAACCCTGATACAGGTGAAGTGCGCGAAGCAGAAGTGTTCGTGGCGACCTTAGGAGCGTCCAATTACACCTATGTTGAAGCCTTCCCGAGTCAAGGTAAGTCTTACTGGTTAGAGGCGCATGCCAATGCACTCGAACACTTCGGTGGTGTCCCACGGCTCTTGGTTCCCGATAATCTACGCAGCGCGGTCAGCAAAGCCAATCGTTATGAGCCGAGACTTAACGACAGTTATCAAAAACTGGCAAATCATTATCAAACTGCCGTGATGCCAGCTCGCCCCTACAAACCGAAAGACAAAGCCAAGGCAGAGAATGCTGTCCTCCTAGTGGAACGTTGGATCATGATGCGACTTCGCCATCAAACCTTCTATACCTTCAAAGAGCTGAACCTTGCCATCCGTGAGCTGATGAATGACTTAAACGAACGTGAGATGAAGCATTATGGTGCGAGCCGCAAAGCGCTGTTCGACAAACTCGATAAACCCGCGTTAAAGCCTCTTCCTAAGCAGCGATATCTCTATACCGAAACCAAGCGAGCCAAGGTTGGGCCTGATT
>NZ_JBFSSD010000113.1:0-1561 GCF_041466145.1 Vibrio sp. 10N.239.312.D08
ACCACGCTCGGCGTGGAAAAAGGACACCCCATGACACAACGACACTTTCGTTTACTGTTGTGCTGCCTATTGGTTTTTATTGCCCCATCAACCCTAGCAGCCAGTGCGGCGTGTAAAAGCCGTTTTATTAACCCCATGACCGATATTTGTTGGGATTGCTTGTTTCCGATGACGATAGGCTCGGCCACCGTCATGCCTTCTAAGTACCCCGATACGCCCAACCCCACACTGCCTATCTCTTATTGCCCTAAACCGCCGCCTATCTTTGTGCAAATAGGCATCAACATTGGCTATTGGGAGCCTTATGCCTTAACCGATATCACGCGCGTCCCTTACTGTATGGTGAACATGGGCGTGCAAATGTCCGGCGCTAACACTCAGCGTATCGGTGGGCGCGTGACCGCCCGTGAGAGTGACAGCAGTGACGGAGGCTTTTATCACGCCCATTGGTATAAGTACCCCGTCATTTATTGGCTGCAACTGATGCAATCCACCGCCTGCATGGCCACGGACGTTTTTGATGTGGTCTACATGACGGAAATTGACCCACTTTGGGACGACGATGAGTTATCCCTCATTCTCAATCCCGAAGCGTTACTGTTTGGTAACTTGGTTGCGCAGCTTGCTTGCGTGCCCGAAGCCCTGTTGACCTCCACTAACGCTGCCTTACCTATTGATGCGTTATTTTGGTGTTTAGGCTCACAGGGCAGTGCCTATCCGCTCACCGGCACCACCAACTATCGAGACACGCCCATCCAGGCGGCGACACTCTTGATGGAAAAGCTGAACTACAAACTGCACCGGCAAGGAATCATCTGGGAGACGCGCGGCGAAGATGGCGCGATTTGTTATCAATATCCCGATCCTATTTTGCCAAAATCTCGTTATCGGTATCAAATGTCGGGGCCTATTCCCGATGCCGCCTGGTGTCACCCGTACACCACGACAACCACACTCTGGGAAGCCGGCCATGACAACCCGGTGACAGGGGATAACTTTGGTTTTGTACAATGGCGAAAGCGCAACTGTGTCTTTTTATAAGGTGACGCGATGATGCCCATTCTTCCCCACAAAAATGAAACGGACCTATTTATTGCCAGTCACCCTGACTCCCTTACCGATTTTTTAAAAACAGAGCTCGCCAACAACAAGCACATTTACTGCTGTTTCCCGCTCTCGCAGTTTTGCTTCTCGTTTTGTCGCGATCTCAATGCTCGTAAGGTGCTGTCAATCAGCTTCCAAAACGCTCACACCCTCTACCCACCCTTTCAGCGGCCATAATGAAGAGGTTACTATGACCATTCCATCTTTTGAGAGCACCTTTAGGCGCTCTCTTGTTTTTCTGTGTTTTTTTATCGCGTTACCCGCCCAAGCTTACACTGAGCAAGAGCTCAAAGCTTTTGCCAAGCTTGAGCAAAAAATGACTCAACAACCGGAGGCGGCGAAGACGTGGCCTACGGACGACATACAAAATAAAGCCCAGGCTTATCGAGAAGAAGCGCTGACTCTCAGCCGCAATGTTCAAGATTTGATAAAAGAGGAGAGCCTGTCCCCCTTATTG
>NZ_JBFSSD010000114.1:0-1500 GCF_041466145.1 Vibrio sp. 10N.239.312.D08
GAGGTCACATTTTGTGCCATGGCAGCGCTAGACGTTGCCATGATAAGTAGCGCTACATAGACAGGATCTTAAGAGCTAACTTGTTTATTTAGATAGAAAAAAGGCTTCATTTATGATCAGATAATCGTCGCCAAACAAACTACCTACATCAATAGTGAAGCCGATGACGATTATCTCCTTACAGAAGCAATTTAAGCAATTCTTTAATGCTGACACCCTCCAAAAAATGGCGAAAAGTACAGGCCTGATGAAACGGTGTCGGGCGATATTACCCGAGCAGCTAGTCATTAGCTTAGTGGCCGCGTTAAGCAAAGGAAACTGTACTTCCATTGCGGATTTACTGCGACAATTCAATGGGATGTGCTTGAGCCCTGAAGGTGCCGTGGCATACAAGCCTTACCATAACCAGTTGAGGAAAAATGAGTTTCCTAATTTCATGCGGCAACTTTTTATGCGAGCAATAGCTCAATTTGCTCGCCAGCAGAATGTCGGTCTACCAAATAAGCTCGACACCTTTGATGATGTACTGCTTCAAGATGGCAGCTCTTTCCACATCCATCGTGACCTGGCGGATGTTTATCCGAGTCGATTTAAACGTAACCCTGCAGCGGTTGAATGTCATATGACAATGTCGTTGAAAAGCTTTTCTCCAGTCGCGATGAACATCAGCGCTGATACGGCATCAGAAAGAGATTTTTTACCTGAGCCCAAAACGATGAACAACAAATTGCTGTTGGCTGACGCAGGGTATCCTGATTTCCACTTCTTTCGAGAGCTTGAACAGCATGGCGGATTCTATATTGTCCGAGGTGCTAAGTCTCTGAACCCTATGATTATTGAGGCAAGGAACGGCAAGGGGCGACTGCTGCCTAAGCTAGAAGGGAAGAAGCTGAAAGACATTACTCGAGGTACCAACCGTTCGCAGGTCCTTGACCTAAAAGTCCGTCGAGGTAAACAAGAGTTTTGAGTCGTGCGACGATGGTTTGCTGAAGAAAAACGATTCTGCATTTGGATAACTAACTTACCTTCAGACACCTTTACTGCCGATGACATCATGGCGATCTACCGCTGTCGATGGCAGGTGGAACTGCTTTTTAAAGAGTTAAAGTCTCACACCAACTGGCAACGATTTGTCACCGCATAAAAGGCCATCGTTGATGGGCTCATCTGGGCCAGTTTACTTGCGCTGATCATTAGGCGTAGTATTGCGCTTCAGATAATGCCATCGGTCTCATTGTTTAAAGCGGCAAAAAATGTGGATGTCTGGCTGTTACCAATATTTGAATGTATCAGTCACGGCGCATGGTCAGAAATCAGCAATAAAATCGAATGGGCTACCAGTTATATATCAAGGAACGCTCAAAAGTCCGCGCAGAGGAAGTCTAAAGAAAACATTACGTTAGACGGAATTTACGCTGAGCTTAGTGCTTAAGGTTCTGTCTATGAATGTTCTCTAAAATGATTCAGAGACTCTGTTTAATCAAAAGAACAGCTATAAAC
>NZ_JBFSSD010000115.1:0-1499 GCF_041466145.1 Vibrio sp. 10N.239.312.D08
CGGCACCTTTGTGACCGCCGTAATTACCGGCGGCGCTGATGCTAATGGGGGCGTCTCTGGACAAGGGGATACCTCACCGATTGTCTTTCAGACAGTCAATCAGGGGGTCTTACCCAACGGTCAGGCCTCTAAATTGAAGGATTGCACGATCACCGGCGCCGTCTACGGTGAGATCTCATCCAGCCGCGGCGTCGCTCGCACCAGTAGAATGAGCTGCATACAACCCAATGGCGATATTCTCGATATCCCCGTCAATGCGACCGTGTTTAACTTTGGTCGCAATGGTATTCGCGGTACCACCATTTTGAAAAACGGTAAGATCGTTCAAATGGCCGGCATTGCGGGGATCTTGCAAGGCGTAGGGGATGCAGGTAAAGCGCTGGCACAAACCACGACACCGACGGCGCTCGGCCCAAGTCAAAGCATCAACAGCGATAAAATTGGCTTGAATCTGCTTGGCGGCGCCACGGAGAGCGTTGGCAGCAAATTGGCGGACTACTACATCAAACTGGCCGAACTCTATCATCCGATAGTGGAAGTCAATCCTGGTGCCATCGTCAATATTGTCTTTTTGGAAGGCTTTCCATTAGATCCATTGCTGGCCGATGAATACGAAACGCGTATGAATGAGCAGCGTGAGCAAGTCTCCAACAGCAATCAACTGTTAGATGTCATTACCAACACCCCCTCTCTTCCACCAACTACTCAAACCGCCCCCATCAACCCTTTAGCGCAAAAAATCACCCAACAAGGGTTAAGCCGCGTGGGCTTTGGGCGTGAGGAATCACCATGAATAGGCACGCTTTGTTTTCACTATCGATACTCTTAGGTCTGACCGGTTGTAGCGCGGGCTTTGAGAGCGAATACAGTTGCGATCAGGTCGGCGGCGTTTCAGGTTGCGTCACCATGAACGAAGTTCGAGACAACCTATACGGTTATACCGGAGGCAGTGGTAACGCCACGGTCTCTTCTCAAGCGCGTCTCGCCCCACCTTCCGCCTTTACCTTACTGCCAAGGCGCAATCGAGAGGGGGAGCCAGAGCGAAGCCAAGAAGACGTTAAAAAACTCACCGTCTTCCCTTTCATCGACAAAGACAATCACTACATCGATACGATGGATGTTTACTTTGTCTTAGACGATAGCCGTTGGTCTGGGCGCCCTGCGCGCGCGATTTGGAAAGATTGATTAGGAAAAAAAGAAACGAAGCTTAAACATCATTTTTATCATGGGCGCGCGACATTCAGTCTCAGCCTTCTCTCAATGAGGGGGGAATCCATCAAGCGGTCCAAGATTGTGTCACGCCCCCTAACATTAAAATAGAAAAAGGGATCCCCCATGTTTTCCTCCTCACGCAGTGGCTTATCCGCCTTATTTCAAGAGGCCAAGCAAGCCCAAAACCACCTTCACCATGAACTGCCGTATCGAGATTACGATCCCATTGAGCGGGTGTTCGACAATACCCACTCTCGCGGTTTTGGCTTTAAAATCAGTGTCCTTGG
>NZ_JBFSSD010000116.1:0-1454 GCF_041466145.1 Vibrio sp. 10N.239.312.D08
CCCGCCATGGTGGTGAACTCTTCAGTGCGTGTGTAGTATTGCCATTGCTCTTTCGCCTCGGCAATATCTTCCGGTTGGTAAGCGGTCATTAGGCGTTGGACTTGTGGTTGTTCAAACTGTTTTTCTAGGTAATTCTGGAAGCCTTGAATTGAATTGGCCGTAAAGCTGGCACTGCCAGAGTTTAGGCGCGTTTGAGTATTCGAGAGGGCGTTCAAGTCCGATTGGCTTTGCATGGCACTTACACCAAGAGATTTGGTGTTGCTGGCGTTAATCGCAAAGTCATGCGCAAACTGCTCAACCGACGTTCGGGTGTCTTTATTGTCCACCTGCGTGCCGGCACTGGTCACGGCATTGGCCCCTTCGGTGTATTGCTGCGTGGCTTGCTCAAGCTGCTGCTTTTGCTCGGTATTCATCTTGCTGTAAGCCGTACGTTCATCATCAGACCATTTCACGCCGCCACTGGCGCCTAAATTGAATGGCGATGCCCCTTTACCGGTGCCTACGCCGCCCTCGAAGCCGCCATAGACACTTTGCAGGTAAGCTTTTGATTGGTCTTTCGTCCAACCCGTTTGTTGAATCACGCTGTCAACCGCCGTTTGCATGTCATTCATACCTTGGCTGACTTGAGTGTTAAAGCCACTGGTATTGCCTTCACCGTAAGCCAGGTTTTTACCCACACTATCATGCCAGCGGTCGCTCAGCGCCGCGCCTCCTTGGAGGGTTTGAGCCAGTTGGGTGCTAGTTTGAGCAAGGTTTTGCTGCGTTTGATTGCGGGCATTCGCCACACTCTCTTGCAGCATGCTTTGCGTGTTGGCGCTGATGTTGCCGCGACTGGTGGTTTGTGAGCTGTCGTAGGTGGTGCGCCCATCTCCGTGTTGTGTGGTCACCGAGCCGTCTGGGTTTTGGGTGTAGCTGTGACCTTGGTTGGCGAGGGTATTGGTATCAAACTTATTGGCATGGGTGTTGTTCATGCTGTGGTTGTCAATCTGCATACTGCCAAAATCCAGATTACCCGTGGACGCTGCAGCGCTCGCTCTGGCATTGGTCGAGTTAATCATGCTCGAGAGCTGGTAGTTCATGCTCGACATGACTTCTTGACCGCCTTTTAAAATGCCTTTGGCTATCATAGGGACGCCTATCATCAATATACCCGTGATCCAGGCGAAGCGGCTGTGAAGCTCATCGGCGGCGTTCGCGTTGGAGAGGACGAGCCCTCCGAACTTACCCGAGACATCCGTAGACAGAGATTCCAATCCCCAAAGCTGAAAGCCGTTGATGATGGCAAACAAGGCTGGCCACGTGGCCAAAAAGGCAAACGTCCCAAAATAGTTTTTTAACACCATCATGGTCAAGCCAGGAATGACCGCGGCCCCGGCCACAAAGAAGCCTAGGCACGCGAACAACATAAACATCATCGTATGGAGCATCGGCAAGTATTCTCTTGCCATCAAACC
>NZ_JBFSSD010000117.1:0-1404 GCF_041466145.1 Vibrio sp. 10N.239.312.D08
TGGATAAGTTATTACGCTTGGTAATGGTAATGCACGCATCTGGGCCTGTTTTGCGACACTGATAAACGTCAGCCTTGCCCCCTTCGAGCAGCACGTTGACGAGGTTGTTGTTGTCGGTCAAAAGGCTAGGGTAATAACGCGGATTGCCGTCTTTGTCGTACACGTAAGAGCCTGACAAACTCATCATGAATTGCGCTAGATTTTTGTCGGAGGACAAAAAAGCGTTATTCATGATCGCAGACCAGACCACGTTGTGATTGGTTTGGGTCATGTCTTTCAGGGCTGGATCCTTTTTGGCGTCCTTTAGCTGACCCGCTGCTTTGCCTCCTGCGCCACATTTCTGCTGCCCTTGAACCCAATCTGAGAAGGCGTTGTTTTGTGTACCAAGCGTCGCGCAGACATGCTTTTTGGTAGCAGGAGCGGCAAAGGCGGCCAGTCCACCGATGGACGCTTGCGCGGCTTCACAAGAGTTCACCGATTGATTGAGATATTTGTCGGCAATGGCTTGGAGATTGTCCAGATTTTGCTTGAGCTGCGGTGCCCAGGTTTGCAGGGCTAAGTTGACAATAAAAGGAGGGGCATTATGAATAATGGCTTTGCCCAGTTTCACCAGTTGGTCTGAGCTGATGTGTGAAAATCCCCCCATAAACATATCAATGCCAGTGCACCCGGTACTGATGGAGGGGACAGTGACGCTGACCAACTGTGCATCGACAATTTGATTACGCACAAACAAACTGCCACCGGTGTAGTAGTTGGCCGATTGCCCTTGGTAAGCCGTCGGGGTTGAGACGTTGGCGTTGTACCCTGAGTTATCAAAAAAGCGGGCCAGCGAGTGGTTGGTGTCGGCGTGACTTACGCCTGATAAGCTGATGAGAAATAAAGGAATAACTCGCTTATTCACCGCAACGGTGGACAAGTGGTGGAAAAGTGAGCGCTTCATTGGAGAGCCTCCTGCACTCGCGGATCGTTAAGGGCGTTCTGAATGCTTTTGGCAAGCGTGCTTTCTGGTACGTCTCCAATGCTCAGACGTGAGAACTTACGGCTGTTCACGTTCATTAAGAAGGTCGCAGGCATGACCGTTTTTCCCTGGCCTGGGAAAAAGGTCTTGCCTATCTCTGGTGTGACAGGGATAGGGACCTCAAACCCTGGAAGGCCCGGCCCATCAACAGAGAAGGCGTAAACCGGCAATTGAAATCGCTCGCCAAGACGAGTGATTTTAGGGGCGGTCTTATGGCAGTACGGGCAGGTGCTTTCAAAAAAGAACACTAGGGCATATTGGTTTTGCATGGCAGCGTGTGCGCTGGCGGCATGAATCAAAAAAGCAAGCACAAGGGTACGAAGAAATGGCATAGCGCCTCCTTACGTTTTAGGAAGAAATAAAAGAAACGGAACATCATTTAA
>NZ_JBFSSD010000118.1:0-1358 GCF_041466145.1 Vibrio sp. 10N.239.312.D08
CTAACGACAAAGTCGTTTGGTAGTTAAGGTACGACAGAATCGCTTGGTGATCACACAAAAATGAGTAGTGACATAACTCATTTTTGCCCCTTTTCTACTTAGAGTTGTTGCTCTTCACTAAACAAGCACGATCATATTGACCAACATTTTCTAATGTAAGATGGTGATATATTATTGGTTTTATTTAGATTCTTGGGTAGCGTTTTATGAAAAGGAAAGAACAGTTAAAAGTGCTAGCAGCTAATTGCGGTACTACGTCACAATGCCCTTACTGTAACAATGAGCTAGAGAAAGTACCTAAACGTAAAGCAAAGTGTAAATCTTGTAAGAAGCCCATTTACCCAAGAAAAGAGCCATTGTCTGGTGCTCAACGCCTCTATCGTGAGGGCGATTTGTTTCTGTTGGAAGAACTGAAAGCGCTAGCAGATGGATGGTGGCGTGACTGGTATGAAGCTAATAAGGGCGTATTAAATGCACGTAAAAATTTAGCAAAAGAATGGAATGTTGATGAAGTCAATGTGTCAATTGCAGATGCTAGATGGAGAGAGTCTCATACTAACCTAGCTGAAGCGACCGAAAAGCAAGATTGGGATCTAGTCTATTCGGCCTATGAGTCTATGCTGAGGCAAGTACAAAGAGAAAAAAGCCAAGATAAAACACCTTTGGAAGAGTTGGTAGCTGGGCTTTTGGTCACTGGTTATGGGCGTGAGCGATCTATTAACGGTTACTTATTGGAGCATAGAATCGGCAGACCGCAATACATGTTGATTGACCAACTAACTACTGAGGCAAGCGAAGTTTATGAATTGGTTAAAGGCACCAATACAGCAAAGACCTATTGTACATTGTTGAATGTGTCATTAGATACGGTGATTAACCGTTACAAAGATGAACTCAAAGAAGATGATGAGATAAGAGATAGCTTAGAACAAAAAGGAGCCCCTTCAAGTGCTACAAACATCGCATCCACTTTAAATGTTGTGGAGACGCCACCTAAGGAGTCCAAGAAAAACAATGCCGCCTCAAAGCTACCAATATTGCTTCTCATACTGGCAGTAGTAATCGTGATTTTTATGAACACATAATTGCCCCAAAGTGAGTTTTGGACGAGATGATGTACTTCGTAGTTATTGAGTATTACCCTAAATATTTCTAATAGGATTTATGCAAATTGAATGATTGCCTGACGCTACACAGCCTAGTATGAACAAGATCACACATTTTGTATGAGATTTGAGTAATAATCACGTAATTGTATGCTTATAACCCGATGGAATTATGGAAGAAGAAATTGAATCAACGTTGCATATTTCGGAGCATTCCGATCAGTCATTTCGGGATTATCCGATCACCCATTT
>NZ_JBFSSD010000119.1:0-1339 GCF_041466145.1 Vibrio sp. 10N.239.312.D08
AACGTGATGTATGGAATCCACTCCCTCCTTAGCAATCTAGACTTAGGAGTGTGAGAAAAAACCGAGGGTTCCAATATGTTGACTAAAAATGTTATCGCTATCGACTTAGCAAAAAATGTTCTTCAAGCCTGCCATATCAGCATTCATGGTGAGCTAATGTCCAATAAACCTCTGAGTCGCCAGAAGATGAAAGAGTTCTTGGCAAAGGCTAAGCCTTCGATTGTCGCCATGGAAGGTTGTTGCGGTTGCCATTACTGGGGGCAATTAGCAGAAAAACTTGGGCATGAAGTCCGAATCATTAACCCTAAGAAGGTGAAAGGATACCTAGAAGGTCATAAAACGGATCATAATGATGCTCTCGCCATCGCTAACGCCGCTATACAAATTGGTATCAAGTACAGTCGTCCAAAGTCATTGGAACAACAAGCTATGCATTCTTTAGAAACTAGCCGTAGATTCTTATCTCGTAGTGTTGTTTCCCTAGCTCTTCACATTAGAGGGACAATTTTGGGCTACGGGATAGCAAACCCTAGAGGTGAAAAAGGCTTAAAAGCGTCGGTTCAAACCGTGCTTGATGGCGATACACCAATACCCTCCAATGTCGTATCCGTTCTGTCGATGCTTTGGGAGCAATATAAAGAACTTAAAGCAAAACTCATCGCATTCGAAAAAGAGAAAAATGCTTTAACCCGTCAGATAGAGCCGTGCCAACGATTAATGGGCATTGAAGGGGTTGGTGAAACAACTGCTGCGATGCTCTATACAACTCTTGGTGATGGAAAGCAGTTCAAGAATGGAAGACAAGCTTCAGCATTTGTTGGTCTTACACCTAAACAGCACAGTTCAGGAGGCAAAGTTTTTATGATTGGGATCGATAAATGCGGTGGTGTGAAGGAGCTACGCTCGCTTCTTTATCTTGGCGCAATGTCATACGTTGGGCGACTACCCGAAAAACCGAAGACTCAGAAGGACGCTTGGTTGAGGAACATCATAGATCGTATCGGCTTCAAGAAGGCCTGCATTGCACTGGCTAACAAAGTGGTACGTACTGCGTGGGCAATGCTTCGGTATGAGACTGAATATAAACCAGTATTACTCACTCATTAATCACTACCAAATTTTTAAATTTTACAAAATGATGATGCATAAAAGGTAAGACCAACCTACTGAGAACCTGGCCATTCTGTCATGCTGTAAAAAGCTGCTAACGCGATAAGGACAGTAGGTGCGCAAAACATCAAAGGCTAGAGGGTAGCTCCTTCAATAAGAAGCCGAATATACGACCGCATCTTAACTTTTATTGCCAAAATCACTTTGTAAATACGTGGATTCCATATAC
>NZ_JBFSSD010000120.1:0-1330 GCF_041466145.1 Vibrio sp. 10N.239.312.D08
GTTTATAGCTGTTCTTTTGATTAAACAGAGTCTCTGAATCATTTTAGAGAACATTAAATGAGCCTAATTATGAACCGTCTAATTTCCTCGGGTTTTACCGTTGCTTTGTCATTACTTGTAGTGGCATGTAGCTCACCCCACACGTTGGATGTACGCGTACACAAAGACAATTACAAAGAAGTGGTTGTAGAAGAAGCGATATCAGTAAAAGAGCCATTGCGTATGTGGGCGAGTGAGAACCCAGACTTCTTATACTCTCCAATCGATCAAACAACGCCAATTAAAGTGTCAGGTGAGCAACTAAATATCTTAGCTTTGTCAGGAGGCGGCGCGAACGGAGCCTTTGGAGCCGGTATTTTGATAGGGCTGGAAGAATCTGGCCAATTGAAAGACTACTCAATAGTTACTGGCATCAGTGCAGGAGCGCTAATGGCACCATTTGTATTCATCGGCGGAGATGCATTTCCGAAGATGAAGGAGGTGATGTTAAACATCAATGACAAATCAGTGCTCGGCAAAAAGAACTTTTTAAACACCGTGTTTAAAGATGCTTTTACTGACGGTAAAAACTTGAATCAATTTATCGCTCAGGCGTTCCCTGAACCGATGATCGAGCAAATTGCTGCGCGACACCGCAACGGTAAGCGTTTGTTTATTGGTAGCACACACTTTGATTCTGGAGAGCTTGTCATTTGGAATGTGGGCGCAATTGCAAATAGTGACATGCCAGATAAGTCTGAACTTATATATAAGGTTTTAGCAGCAAGTGCTTCTATTCCTGGAGTCTTCCCACCGCAGTTTATCAATGTGAAGTACGAAGGTAAAAGTTATGAAGAACTTCACGTCGATGGTGGTTTAGCCGCTCAAGTATTTTTCAATCCATCTAACTTCGACTATCAGCAGATCTCAGATGCTCTTGGGTTAGAAAAACCACCACAGCTCGATGTTATTCGAAATGGAGCACTGAAAGCGCCGTACCACTCGCTGAGAGATAAGGGTCTAGATTTAGTAGCAAAGAGCGTATCAAGCCTGACTCTTGCTCAAACACGTGGTGATTTATATCGAATGAAATACATCTGTGAAATCAACAACATTGATATGCAATTTACTTACATCGAGCACGACTTTGGTTACGCCAAACGAACCAAAGACATGTTTGATGAACACTATTTATTAACCATATACGAATATGGTTATCACAAAGCAACTCAGGGCAAACCTTGGGTAACAGAATTACCTTAATTTAGGGATATCGTAAAATGAATAAAACAGCTTTAGCGCTACTTATCATGGCAACGTCTAGCGCTGCCATGGCACAAAATGTGACCTC
>NZ_JBFSSD010000121.1:0-1329 GCF_041466145.1 Vibrio sp. 10N.239.312.D08
CGAAACTCAAATTATTATTTGCGAGGCCATCTACATGGTCTAGTGCTTCAAGTAAGGTGAAGGTGTATTGACCTAAATTGGTATCCGAGAAACTAATCGTGAACACATTGGTTTCAACATTCGAACCATCAGTAACATAACCGATGTAGCCGCCCGGTGTGGTTGGGTCAGCTTTCAGCTCGACAGCTAATCCGTTTGATGTGAGAGTGCCGCCAAAATTGAACTCAGTCGGTTCAATACGGAAGCTGGTCACATCATCACTTTGAGTGGTGTAAGTAATAGTTTGAGTTGAGCTAACCGCGCTACCGCTTGGTGCAGAGCCATCACTCAGATTGGTTTCCGACAAGTTCACAGTTGGCACATTATCAATGGTCGGAATATCACCATCGGTAATGGTCAGCGTGACGGTTGAGGTAAGCACATCGTTATCGGAGTCACTAGATGTCACCACAATTGATTTCACGATGTCTTCGCTGAGTGTGTGGTCTAGATTACGATTAGGCTCAAAGCGCACATCACCTTGAAGCGTGATGAACAGTTCACCTTCTGTGAAGCTAAATTGCTGCTCACCATTGTCATTTTGGTCAAGTGTTCGAAGCTGGCCATCATAAGTGAATTGCGTCACCGTTGCGCCATCGGCACTTTGATTTGGCATCACATCAATGGTGTTAGTTGTCACTGTGCCAGCGGCCAAATCTGCGACGGTTGGCTCGACGATATCTAACGTACTATCTTGCATGATTTGAACATCATCACCGATAGTGACGTTTAACGGAGACACCAATGAATCATCGCCATCACTATCTACCGCGTAAACAGGTAAATCAAAACTGAGGTCGTTGTTGCCACGGGCATCTTGGTGGTCCAACGCTTCGATGAGTGTGAACGTGTATTCACCTAATGATCCAGAATTAAAGCTTAATGTGAATACTGGAGTTTCTACGTTCGTCGCACTGGTCGTAAAACCAATGTAGTCACCCGACCCTGCCGGGTCTTCACGTAACTCAACAGCTAAACCGTTCGATTTAAGATCATCGTTAGTATTGAACTCCGTTGGCTCAATACGGAAACGAACCACATCATCACTTTGATTGGTAAAAGTAATAGTTTGAGTCGAGCTTACCGCGCTGCCACTTGGAGCAGAGCCATCGCTCAGGTTAATTTCAGAAAGCGTAACACTTGGAATAACATCAATCGTCGGGTTATCACCATCAGTGATCGTCAGCGTAATGGTTGAAGTCACCGGATCGTTATCGAAGTCGCTTGAAGTCACCACAATCGACTTCACGATATCTTCACTCACTGAGTGGTCTAGATCGCGATTAGGCT
>NZ_JBFSSD010000122.1:0-1321 GCF_041466145.1 Vibrio sp. 10N.239.312.D08
GCGAACGCCGAGGGATTTTAAATCCCTTGTGTCTACCAATTCCACCACCAGGGCAACGCAATCTTGCGAGGCCGATTACTGAAAAGTAAAAACACCATCTCTCAGCGACCTAAGCCGTGAGAACGAGGTGTACTTTAACGGAAGGAAAAAATTCGTCAACAATAAATTTTATCTTTTAATTCAAGTGATTAATTATCGAACTCAAAAGAATAAATTTAGTGCAGCTTGTACGGTTCTTATACTTGGATTTCTAATTTAAACGGACAAATCACTGACAACCATTGATTCAAATACCAATTGAATGCGGTGATTTTATTGTTTTAAACCAAGCAAATGGCGTTTTCATGTGCTTTTCACATTCAACGATTAGAGTTTGAAGTAACTCTTATTAAGAAGTAAACATGTGAAACCACTAAAACGATATCAATATGAGCGCTATGCCGTTCTTTGTAACCTCGCCTACCCTAGAGTTTTTAAGCAGACTCGCTATGGTTTTGACCCTAATGGACAACGCATCATCAAGAACCAGTTTGGTAAAACCATGATTAGAGTGTTGTGGAGTAGCGACAAAGATGAAGTGGTTGTGGTAATCAAAGGATCGCACAGTATCTCAGATTGGCTACTAACCTTTGCTCTATGGACAAGAAGCTGTAAGAGAATTGGGCTCAATTATCGTGTGCATGCGGGTTTCTACCATCTAATGTTTCAAGAGAGCCAGCCAAGTCGTAATGAAGATAAGCTTGGCTTAACCGTTATTGAGCGCTTGGAAGCCACGCTCACACCTCTCATCGAACAAGGAAAAAGAGTGTCTATTACTGGCCACTCTTCCGGAGGCGCTATCGGTTGTGTCTTCGCTGATTACTTTGATCAAAAGTACCCAGGCTGTATTAAACGAATAGTGACTTTTGGCCAACCCGCCATTGGTGATTGGAGCTTTCGAAAGCACTATCGCATGAGTAAGAAGACCTACCGAATTTGCTGTGACATCGACATCGTGACCTTCATGCCACCGGTTCCTTTGCTCTATTGGCATGTAGGTAAAGTGCTTTGGCTTTATAACGGACGAATCTATGAGAACACTCCTACATTAATCCGCCTTGGTCGCTCTATCTTTAGTTGGCTGATAAGACCTTTCTCTTACCACTTGATGAGCAAGTATATCCGTAACAAAGATTTCTTTGATAAGCATTGAAATGGGTACGTAAGAAGCTTTTAGCGGGGCCAGAAACGAAAAAACCAGTCACTAGGACTGGTTTTTTCTGAATTATGGAGGCGCCTCCCGGAGTCGAACCGAGGTCCACGGATTTGCAATCCGCTGCAT
>NZ_JBFSSD010000123.1:0-1318 GCF_041466145.1 Vibrio sp. 10N.239.312.D08
CCGAAGTTTACGTCACCATTGAAGTTTTCGTTTGGAGCGAATGTGTAAGTACCATTACCGTTATCAGTAAGGATACCGTCACCGCCATCGTAGGTCACACCTTCAACCGTTAGGTTGTCACCTTCAATGTCTGTCGCGCCTGTTAACAGGTCGGCATCAGTAAAGATTAACGTGCCGTCTTCTTCAACGCTGAACTGTTGATCTTGAGGTACTGGCAGGTCATTAACTGGGTTAACGGTTAGGTCTGCAGAAGCTTGAACCGTATTAGTGCCATCTGAGATATCGAAACTGATATCGATGTCACCGTTGAAGTTCTCATCTGGCGTGATGGTGAAACTGCCGTCATCGTTTTGAGTAACGGTTGCATCACCGTCGACCGTTAGGCTGCTGGCTGTTAGGTCATCGCCTTCAACATCTGATGCTTGTGATAGCAACTGCTCTTGGCTTAGACGGATAGAACCGTCTTCATCGATTGAGTACGCTAGGTCACCAGACACTGGCGCATCATCAACCGCTGTAACGCTCACATCGATGTTTGCTGACACGGTATCTGTACCGTCAGAGACATCAAAACCGAAGTTTACGTCACCATTGAAGTTCTCATTTGGTGCGAAGGTGTAAGTTCCGTTACCGTTATCAGTAAGGATACCGTCACCACCATCGTAGGTCACACCTTCAACCGTTAGGTTGTCACCTTCAATGTCAGTCGCACCTGTTAATAGGTCAGCATCAGTGAAGATTAACGTGCCATCTTCTTCAACGCTGAACTGTTGATCTTGTGGTACTGGTAAATCATTTACTGGGTTAACGGTTAGGTCAGCCGATGCTTGAACCGTATTGGTGCCATCAGAGATATCAAAGCTGATATCGATGTCACCATTGAAGTTCTCATCTGGCGTGATGGTGAAACTGCCATCATCGTTTTGAGTAACGGTTGCATCACCGCCAACGGTTAGGCTGCTGGCCGTCAAGTCATCGCCTTCAACATCTGACGCTTGAGACAACAGCTGCTCTTGGCTTAGACGAATCGAACCATCTTCGTCGATTGAGTACGCTAGGTCACCAGACACAGGCGCATCATCAACCGCTGTAACACTCACATCGATGTTGGCAGAGACCGTATCGGTGCCATCTGACACATCGAAGCCGAAGTTTACGTCACCATTGAAGTTTTCATTCGGTGCGAAGGTGTATGTGCCATTACCGTTGTCGGTAAGAATACCGTCGCCACCGTCGTAGGTCACACCTTCAACCGTTAGGTTGTCACCTTCAATGTCTGTCGCGCCTGTAAGCAGATCCGCGTCTGTGAACAGTAAAG
>NZ_JBFSSD010000124.1:0-1309 GCF_041466145.1 Vibrio sp. 10N.239.312.D08
ACCCAAAGTGCTCACAAATGATTTGAAAAAACGGGCAAAGAAACTCAAGAAACAGGGTGTAGGCAACGGACGAATTTCTGATTTCAAAGTGGATGGGCTGGCCTTATTTAAACGTGAGTTTGAAGTGCAGCACATGCTGATTGACGGCACCACAGGGGCCGGTAAATCCGTCATGCTGCGGAAACTGCTGCGCTGGATACGCAAACGTGGGGATAAAGCGATTATTTATGATAAAGGCTGCACCTTTACCAGTAAGTTCTTTGACCCTAGCCAAGACACCTTACTCAACCCCTTCGATGAACGCTGCGCCAATTGGGATGTCTGGTGCGATGCAAAAGAAGCCCCTGACTTTGAAAATATCGCCAGCGCCCTTATCCCGCAGCATGGCGAAGGTGACCCATTCTGGGTCGACTCCGCCCGGACTATCTTTTCAAGTGCGGCGTATCGCATGAGCCAAGATGACAAGCCCTGCTCGACCGCAAGGCTGCTTAGCCTGATACTCACGTCTGAACTTGAAACCCTGGGTAATTTCCTGCAAGGCACAGAGTCTGCTTCCCTGGTCTCGAAAGACATCAAAAAGACGGCCATCTCCATTAAGTCGGTGCTCGCTACCTACATTAAGAGCCTACGCTTTTTAGATGGCTTGGATGACAAAGACACGAAAGGAGAGCCCAAACGTAAACCGTTTTCTATCACCGATTGGGTACAAGATGACAAACAAAAAGGCTTTTTGTTTTTATCGAGTAACGCGCAGCAACACGCCTCATTGCGTCCTTTGATTTCGACGTGGCTTGCCATTGCTTCTAACGCTATCTTGGGACTCAAAGACGATGAAGACCGCCGCATCTGGGTGATTATGGATGAAATGCCAAGTCTGCATAAACTGCCTGAGCTTGACACCATCATTGCCGAAGTGCGTAAGTTTGGGGGCTGTTATGTGATTGGTCTCCAGTCTTATGCGCAGCTCGTGAAAACCTACGGAAAAATACCGCGGACGTTATTTTTGATTTACTCAACTCTCGCTTTTACTTTCGCGCCCCATCAGCGCAGATGGCACAAATCTCATCCAAAGATTTGGGTGAGCAAGAGGTGGATGTCTCAAGAGAGCACATTTCTTACGGTGCAAATGCACTCCGTGATGGGGTATCGATTGGCCACCAGACGGTGACACGACCGGTTATCTCTAGCAGTGAAATCCAAGCCATGGATGATTTGCAATGTTACCTTCGCGTACCAGGAAGCAGCTTTATCACTCGACTGGATTTGCACTTTGATAAGATGCGAGATGTGACACCAGCCTTTATCAAAC
>NZ_JBFSSD010000125.1:0-1306 GCF_041466145.1 Vibrio sp. 10N.239.312.D08
TCATGTGGGGTCATAGCAAGATGAAAACCATCTCTACGTCCCAATGGGCGATACAGCAAGTAAAGCTCATGGTGATGAAGAATGACAAGCATGATTGGCGTAAACAGGAGGACGAGTCTTGGTGATCTCAACGTCGTTGATGGAGCAAATCTGCTCTTCAACCAACTTGAATCAAGCTCTACGAAGAGTGAAGAAGAACAAAGGATGTGCAGGTGTCGACAAACTCGACATAGATGCGACTATCTCAACACTTCGACAGGCTTCAAATGGGCAAGCGCTTCGCCAGAGTCTTCTGGAAGGAAGCTACCAACCTCAACCGGTACTTGGTGTAGAAATCCCTAAACCTAGTGGTGGCGTAAGGCAACTAGGTATCCCAACCGTGCTTGATAGAGTTGTCCAACAGGCAATGACCTCAGTACTGTCAGATATCTATGACCCCAAGTTCTCCAATAGCAGTTACGGATTTAGACCAAACCGCAGTGCGCACCATGCATTAACGGCAGCCAGTCATTACATCCGAGAAGGTCGAGGTTATGTTGTAGATATCGACCTAGCGAAATACTTCGACACAGTGAATCACGATAGACTGATGTACAGACTGTCACAGGACATCAGTGATAAACGAGTGTTGAAGCTCATCAGGTCATATCTACAGGCAGGCATAATGCGAAACGGGATGGTTGAACAGAGACAAAGAGGGACACCACAGGGTGGACCATTATCCCCGTTGCTATCCAATATCGTATTAGATGAACTGGATAAAGAGTTAGAGCGCAGAGGGCATAAGTTCTGTCGATATGCAGACGACTGCCAAATCTACGTTCATAGTGAAGAAGCCGCTTATCGAGTTAAAGAGTCGATAACGGAGTTCTTGGAGCAAAAGCTGAAGCTCACGGTAAATCGAGAGAAAAGTGGTGCGACAAGAGTGACAGAGCGGACTTACTTAAGCCACCGCTTCGGGATAGATGGAACAATCCATCTATCGAAGGCAGCACAAACTCAAATGAAGAAGCGAGTGCGGCAGATAACGAAGCGAAACCGAGGGCGAGAGTTGCAAGCAGTCATAGCGGAATTAACTCAATACCTAAGAGGTTGGCAACACTACTTCAAACTCGCCATACGGAAAAGCAGCTTGCAGCGCTTAGACGAATGGATACGGCGACGGCTACGATGTTACCGCTTAAAACAACGCAAACGCAGATACGGCATAGCGACATGGTTACAACAACAAGGTGTAACGGAGCGCAATGCGTGGAAGGTAGCGATGTCAGATAAAGGGTGGTGGCACTTGGCCTTAACGCCGCAG
>NZ_JBFSSD010000126.1:0-1302 GCF_041466145.1 Vibrio sp. 10N.239.312.D08
TAAAACTGACCCTAGTCGCTCGAACCCCGGCTTCTTAAGCTATCTTAACCATCTCTAATCGCACTAAGTTATAGGCAAGTAATACGCCCCAAAGCTCTTGCTTCACACCGGCAGAAAAACGACTTCGTAAAGTGACGTGACTTTGCAGTTGAGTCTGCTTAATTTCACCATAACCTTCTTCTATCTCCCAGCGTTGCCAATAAATACGCAGCAGGCTTTCTAGCGAGTATCTACTAGGGTCTGTAAGTGAAGTAATAAAACCTTTTATCTCACCTTTTGGCTCTTGATATAGGACTAATCTAGCTTCCCAACGTGCGGGTAAATTCGGATTCTGCCGTTGAGCTTGAGGAGAGATGGGCATTGAGATGAGCATGTCGTTCTCCGCATATTTCTCCAACACTTCATAGCGTAGCTTACGTTTTGCAGGCATTAACCAGTGAGCATTTTCCGCACTCTCTTGCCACGACAACAAGAGGTCTGCCGAGAAATAACAACGATCAAATAAGGTCAATGAATGTGCGGGGATATCATTGAATAGACGCTTAGCTAAGGTCGTTTCACCGACATGACAGCCATCAAAAGCCGCCCCCATAATCATTCGAGTTTCTGTTGACATCAAAGCGACTAAACGAAGTTGAGGGTAAGGTTTCAATTTTTTAGAGATGAACCCAAATTCTTCAGCGTTCTCTGGGGAATCTTGGCACCTAAATGTTGTTCCATCCACAGCAAGAACATTAAGCTCTAAGTCTTTATCTTGTTGAAGGATATCTCCGTTCCAAGCCTTTACCGTTGTGTGAAACAGAGCCGCTAATGGACTCTCATCTAGACGTCGGCGTGAATCAGTTAGGACACTAGGTGCAACACGAGACCAGCTATCTTCAGGTTTAGGCTGAAGCGCAATGTCTAATGAACTGCATACCTCTTTGATAGACATGTTGCGTTGCAGCCCCATCCAAATAACTAACCAGACAGCTTGCTGAGCGGGAAGCCGACGTCGTCTTATGCTCGCTTTATTAGTTTCAAGAAGAGCTTGTTCTATCCATTCAATCTGAATGGCGTCGACGACAGATTCATAATTGTCGGCATCTTCAATGGTCTCGTGTGCCATTGCTAATTCTTGTTCAAGCATAAAAAAATCCCCATCAACGTTGTTGATGGGGATTATCTGCTAACTGCAAGATCGTTCAAGTCTTCTTAAACGATCGGCATTAAACAGAAATGTTAGGGCTTTTTCGTGTCTAGTGTTTTGGTTTGCGACCAACGAGTCCCGGTGCCTGCAACCCCAGCCGTTCCGCCATTTAT
>NZ_JBFSSD010000127.1:0-1246 GCF_041466145.1 Vibrio sp. 10N.239.312.D08
TATTACTCTGGTGAAAGAGATACCTGAAGCTATGAAGCCTAAGTCCATCACTATCAATAAAAACTGTGATGTATTAGAGCATAAGGCTGAAGAGACAAGCACCAAAGATAATAAAGCTGCTAAAGGAGAATGATAGTGTGAAAGCACATTATCATTTTTGAAAGGGGAACGGCTCCCAATAGGGAGCTGTTCTTGTGTCTAAATTTGGGCCACACTAAGTGCCGTTACGTTAAATCAATACATTTTTATCCACAGAAATAGTGTTTAAGCGGCATTAATCCAACGAAAACAATAAATTGCATATTGATTATCTTTTCATGTTGACTGTTACATAAAAAAAAATCCTCATCGTTAATGATAAATTTTTTTTCATAATCAAAGCATTTGATGTCCTAAATCACAATGCTAAAAAAATCACACTAAACCATCAATGGCTACTAGAAATTCGCCACTTAAAATGCTCTTTGTAGTGAATAGAGGGCCGATTTTACACATAAATAACGAGCTTTATTTTGAACTTCATTTAGCGAACGAGTTAATCCTTAAAGAATAAAATCTTCTTTCCCCATGCTTAAAAACGCTTTAGAAAATCCTAGTGTTGTCAACCTAACTCCATCCCACTCAACAACACTGTTATTGATTAAACCATCTATAATAAAATCACGAGCCCTCTGAGAGAGGGCTCTATGAATACACCTTGAGTTTTCAAATGAACTTTCGATTCCTATCAGTTGCCCTTGAAACAAAAATGATGTTGAAGAACAGAGTTCCTCAGGCATACCTACCATTGTTAGAGTTACACTTTCAGGAGACACAGTGTAAAGTTGAAATACACTAGAAACTTTTAGGTAATAAACTACTTCTTCATTACCTCCATTGGCTCGCCACTCTCTCAACTTCGTCTCAGCCTCAACGTATCCAGAAAGGAAACAAAGCAAAAAAACAAATGCAATTTTCACCATGCAGTCACCAAAAGCCAAGACAATATATTTAAATATAGAACACTTACAGGATGGCGCTCTCGTATCTAACTCTGGTTTTTGGGAAATGATGTTTTGCATGATGAGTGGCAAATCGAGAACCATTTGAAGATCAAGAAGCTTGTGCAACCAAAAGCTAACAAACGGTTGTTCAAGAGTGATTCGCAAAATTTGGGGTTGTAGCTAAACCAAACTTGAAGAATAGGTGTTGATTAAGTGGCGTTACGTTAAACAAGGGGAAAATGTACACATCTTAAATCTGAACT
>NZ_JBFSSD010000128.1:0-1243 GCF_041466145.1 Vibrio sp. 10N.239.312.D08
TGATCTGCTCCAGTTAGACTGGACACCGCATTAAGCGACATATTGTTTTTCAAAGTTAACTGGGCTTAGATACCCAAGAGCACTGTGCCTTCTTGTTCGATTATAATCAACTTCGATATATTCAAAAAGTGCTTGGCGCATCTCTTCTCGCGTCATTATCGGCTCGTATTGGACGGCTTCTACTTTCATTGAATGGAAAAAGCTTTCAACACAGGCGTTATCCCAGCAATTTCCCTTCCTACTCATACTTTGTTTTAAATTATGGGCTGAGATTAAGTATCTGTAGTCTTTTGAACAATATTGACTACCTCTATCACTATGGATAATCACCCCTTCGGGCATGCCTCTACGGAACAATGCCATTGATAGCGCATCACAGACCAGAGTCGCGGTCATTCTGGTGCTCATTGACCAACCAACGACTTGCCGTGAGTACAAGTCGATAACAACCGCTAAATACATCCAACCTTCGCTTGTCGCTAGATAGGTAATATCTCCAGCCCATTTTTGGTTCGGTGCTGTTGCATTAAAATCTTGCTCAAGCAAGTTCGGGGCAACAGGAAGCCTATGCTTGCTGTCTGTCGTACATTTGAACTTACGGGCGGCCTTCGCGACTAAGCTCTGGCGCTTCATGCTCGCGGCAATGGTTTTTACATCGTGCTTATTACCATTTGCCTCTAGTTCTTTTTGAATACGCCTTGCACCGTCGCGTTCCTTTTTATCATCAAAGACTTCTCGAACTTTGATATCAAGCTGCTTTCGGTGCTCGTTGCGTTGAGTGACTTTATGGCGATTATCAATCCAATAATAAAACCCACTTCGAGAAACCTCAAACACCTTAGCCATACGGACAATCCTATATTGCATCAGGTGTTCGAGCATAAACTCATAGCAATCTACTTTAGATTTTTCGCGAAGTAGGTGGCGGCCTTTTTTACGATATCTAGCTCTTCAGCTTGCTCAGCCAATAACCGTTTGAGTTTGGCATTTTCAGTGGCGAGCTCCCTTTCTCGATCGCTGATTTTCGCATCTTTTTTGACGGCTTTACGCCACCCATAAATTTGAGATTCATACAACGATAGCTGTCGTGCGGCAGCAGCGACACCGACTTTCTCTGCTAACTTAAGTGCTTCGGCTTTAAATTCAGGAGCATGTTTGATTCGTGTTTTCTTAGTTGTCATTGTTCACCTCGTTAGTGATTGTACTCACTTAACTCAGTGTCCAAAACTTATGGTGCGGATCA
>NZ_JBFSSD010000129.1:0-1175 GCF_041466145.1 Vibrio sp. 10N.239.312.D08
CCATTGTTGTCGGAGGACAATAGAGTTTGATCAATTTTAAAAACGTTTCTGGACAGAAGCGAGTTACATCTTTTATTAAATTAACATTTAACAGATAATCTGAGGTGTTGAAAACCTCTCATCGATTGGTCAAAGCGACTTACAGGTTGGAAATAGCCCTTGTTATATTTTCTAGATATGGCTTTATTTGCGTATTAATCTCTAACTCAACATTACACTTGAAGTTATCTTTAAAGTCGCCCAAAGCCCACATAACTTTACGGGTCTCGGCAGTTTGAATGTCCTTTTCGAATCGAGCCATTACCCAGTAGTCACTTAGAAGTAAGAAGAAAATTGATGCCATAGAGTGAACACTATTTGCAAAATTGTATGGTGAGATAGTGTTGTCAAAATTCCAATTTTTGCTTCTTCTTGTACCAGTGAGGATTTCAAGATCATTAAATGCTTTACTTAGTGGAAATTGGAACGACGAGCTTTTTACTCTGTTGTACTTCCCTTCATCGATACAGGTCTGACACTCGTTAATTATCTTAGCTAAACGCTCAAAAAAATCGGTGTTTGTAATTTCATAAGGAGCATAATCACCGCCTTTAGCATTAGGGAATAAGTTGATATGTACCAATCCAGCTACATCTATAGGTTGACACTCTAACGCTCCAGCGATTTTGTCACTGTACTTTACGAACTCTTCTCGATGTTTATAGTAATTTGCAAAAAGGTTCTGAGCTTGAATCTGCGCTATCTGTGTACTTGCTCTATCGAGTTGCTCTTTAGTTTGTATTGATCTGTGATTTAATGAAATTAAGCCCACAATTGCAGCGTAAGCTGCGGCTAACTTAATTGGCGCATTGAAGAGTGTAATGAAATTTTCGAACCCTTTTGGAGTAAGGGAAAGCGAGTAATTAGGTATAACTGAAGTCGATATCAAAATCGTAACTATAAAAATCGTCACCCCAAAAAACCATGAAAGAATCTTGATTGAAGTGAGTTCGGAGATTCCTTTGTACGCTGTCATGACTATCCCTAAGTGACTGATATTATGTAACCTAACGACAGGTTACATGTTTTGAAAAAATTAAATCAATTATCTTTCTGATTGCATCAGTGGTCAACCTGTCAAAACGTGATGTATGGAATCCACTCCCTCCTTAGCAATCTAGACTTAGGAGTGTGAG
>NZ_JBFSSD010000130.1:0-1173 GCF_041466145.1 Vibrio sp. 10N.239.312.D08
AATTTTTCAGTCTAATATAGCTGTTATACCCAGTTAACTTGAAGATGCGCAGTTGAGCACCTGAAAATTATCATTTATTCGAGACACCAGTGAGCCTGCAATTTTAGGTAAAGTTTCCTCGAAAAATTGCTCTACTGCAGCTCTAAAATCAGCTTTGTTTTTAAAGTAAACATTATTTCTCGCGTGCTCATTCATCACTTTCCATAGCCGCTCAATTGGGTTTAGATTGGGGCTGTATGGTGGGAGGTAATGTAACTCTATGTTCAGTACATAAGCGGCATTTTTTACCATCTGACTGCGATGATAGCCTGCACCGTCCAATATGAGGTGAACCTTGTGCTCTAAGGGGTAGCTTTCGCGTATCTTGCAGAAAAATCGCACGATATTTTCACTATCAATGGTGTCATATTCGCTTACAACGGTGCCTTCAATATCTGCTAGATTTAAGGCGCCAACGATGTTCAAGCGACTTCGGCTTCCCGTTGTTTCAATGACTTTATCTTGTCCCTTTCGTATCCAGCCATGAGTGACCTTGGTGGCTTGTGTTGGGTGGACAGCATCCATGAAGATAATAGCTTCTTCCTTACCCAAACTAGCTTTAAGCCTCTTATAAAACTCAATGAAGTCAGCTTGTTGCTTTTCATCAAACTTATGTGGAACACCTTTAGGCTGCTTGTAACTAAAACCATGCTGATGTAACCACTTGTTCATGCCTGGCACACTGTATTCAACCCCAAATGACGCCCATACATAAGCGACAATTTGATGGGTGTGGTGATAGGTATTCTCTGTTAAGTGTCCAACTAACGCCCGAGTTTGGCTGGTAGAGAGATGACTTTGTGAACCACCATTTTGAGGCTTTAACTTATTTAACTGAAGGTAGTCGTTGAGATGTTGCCGCACAGTTGATTCATGAATGAGCAGCGCATCGGCAATTTCACGAGGACTCCAACCGTTACTTGCATGAATGACCGCTTTTATGCGGTCACGAACCCGTCCATCACGAGTAGTATCGTGTAAGACTTTTAGCTCCTGCTTTTGTTGGTTGGTCAGAGTAATTTTCATGGTTGATAGCATGATCTTCTCATTGCAAAAAATCAAGCTCCTTCAATGATCACGGGTATATGGATATAATTTTATTCATGGTTTTATATATTAATATTAAAAATAGGA
>NZ_JBFSSD010000131.1:0-1157 GCF_041466145.1 Vibrio sp. 10N.239.312.D08
ACGAGCGATAATCCGCCCCTTCGGTTCGAATCATCGCCCGAGGCCATTATGAAATTAAGACAGAAAGAGATAAAAATCCGAGTGAATGATGACGAGTATTCTGCGTTGCAGCGTCGAAATACTAAGGCACGATTAGCGGAATGGATGCGTGATGTGTGCTTGGGAGAAAAGGAAGCGTCGCGATTTAAAGCGCCACCTTGTGATCCTGCTTTGCTTCGTCAATTAGCCGGTATTGGTAACAACTTAAATCAGATAGCCAGGGCGACGAATTCTGATGATTGGAAAACAGTGGATCGACTCAAAGTCATCACAGCATTGGGGGCGATTGAACAAGCTATACGAGCTCTGCAGGATGAGCATTCATGATTGTCAAAATTCACTCTCGTGGAACCGGTTGTGGCTCCGGTCCTGTTGAATATCTATTAGGTAAAGACGGAGAACGTGACGGGGCCACGTTAGATCGTGGTGACCCGAGTACGATTATTGCCCTCATCGATTCGAGTCCATATGCAAAAAAATATACGAGTGGGGTTCTTTCTTTTGCTGAATCTGATTTACCTCGAGAAGCTAAAGATAAATTAATGTCGTCGTTTGAATCGGCATTACTCCCTGGTCTGGACAAAGATCAGTTTGCTTGTCTTTGGGTCGAGCATCGAGACAAAGGCCGGTTAGAGTTAAATTTTGTGGTACCGAATATAGAGCTTTTAAGTGGTCGACGGCTCCAACCGTATTTTGACCGTGTCGATCGGCCTCGAATTAATGCGTGGCAAACCCTCCAAAATGAATTTTTGAAATTAAAAGATCCGAATGACCCAGCGAATAAACAAGAGCTGGTGACCGCGAATACTTTGCCTCATTCAAAAAAATTGGTGGTTGAAATGATCACTCGTGGGCTTTTAACACAAGCGGGAAATGGCGAGATTCGAAATCGTGATGATGTGAAGGATTGCCTCGAAAAAGCCGGTTTCACCATTGCCCGAGAAACTAAGAATAGTTTGAGTATTGCCAATCCAGAAGGTGGTAAGAATCTTCGATTGAAAGGACTGATTTATGAAAAAGATTTTAGATTTGGCCTCGGACTTCGAGACGAAATCCAAAGAGCAAGCGAACGATATCGAGCGCTCGCTCAAGAGCGAATTTTCGAAGCACGAACAACA
>NZ_JBFSSD010000132.1:0-1137 GCF_041466145.1 Vibrio sp. 10N.239.312.D08
TCAAGGTCACGATTAATGGCACTAACGACGCCGCTACTGTCAGCAGTGCGACCGTTGCCGTCAATGAAACCGACAAAGCGGTAACGACATCAGGCACGCTAACCAGTACGGATTTGGATAACCCGGATAACACCTTTACACCAGGTTCGATCACGGGAACCCACGGTGATTTAACCATTGATGCCAATGGTCACTGGGTGTTTACCGCCAACAGTGCGTTCAACCAACTCAACGTTGGCGATAAGGTTGAAGAGACCTTTACGGTTGCTTCTGTGGATGGTACACCATCGACTGTTAAGGTCACCATCAACGGCACAAACGATGCCGCGACGGTTAGTAGTGCGACTGTGGCTGTCGATGAGACGGATAAAGCCGTCACGACTTCAGGAACTCTGACCAGCAGCGATATCGATAACCAAGACAACACCTTCACACCAAGTTCGCTCACTGGTACACATGGCAATCTAACCATTGATGCCAATGGCCACTGGGTATTTACCGCTAACAGCGCGTTCAACCAACTTAATGTTGGTGATAAGGTTGAAGAAACATTCACGGTAACGTCTGTGGATGGCACTCAGTCAGCAATTAAGGTCATCATTAACGGCACTAATGACGCCGCTACAGTGAGTAGTGCGACCGTCGCCATCGATGAAACCGACAAAGCGGTAACTACCTCAGGTACGCTAACCAGTACTGACGTGGATAATCCAGATAATACCTTCACACCCGATTCCATTTCCGGTACCAACGGTGACCTGACTATTGATGCTAATGGTCATTGGGCGTTCACCGCCAACAGCGCGTTCAACCAACTCAACGTTGGCGATAAGGTTGAAGAAACATTCACGGTAACGTCTGTGGATGGCACTCAGTCAGCAATTAAGGTCATCATTAACGGCACTAATGACGCCGCTACAGTGAGTAGTGCGACCGTCGCCATCGATGAAACCGACAAAGCGGTAACTACCTCAGGTACGCTAACCAGTACTGACGTGGATAATCCAGATAATACCTTCACACCCGATTCCATTTCCGGTACCAACGGTGACCTGACTATTGATGCCAATGGTCATTGGGTATTCACCGCCAACAGCGCGTTTAATCAACTGAACGTCGGCGATAAAGTCGAAGAAA
>NZ_JBFSSD010000133.1:0-1065 GCF_041466145.1 Vibrio sp. 10N.239.312.D08
CGCAAGACCGATGACGCTTTGCTCTGGCTGCTGGCTGGCTTCTTTGACTAACTGGATAAGTTCAATATTGGATTCAAGCATGGTGGACTTACCTGTACCGGCTAACCCTTGGATGGCCACAAAGCTGTCCTTGGTGGTTGAGATAAGGGTGATGGCGTCCTTTTGCCCTTGGGTTAGGCGAGGCTTGGTATCGAGAAAGTCTTGCACCTGCTTAGGCGTTGCAAAAGGTTGATGTTGGCCTTTACCATCATCGATGTTTTGCAAGATGCGCTTTTCAGTCTCCAGCGCGGCTTGCGTTGTCCAGCGTGTACCGTCACTGTACTCTGCAGAGAGGGTGTTGCTGCGTTTAGTCAGCTCTGTTTCAACCTGCTCTTTGGTAATAGAGCCTCCGGCTTCTTCAAAGGCGTAACGCACCGCTTCCACTACTAAGGCTTTTTGGCTAAAAGCCGCTTCTCGCTCTGAGAGGTGGTTCAGGGCAAAGCTGACCGCTTTTTCGATGAGTGGGGCGTTTTGCGCTTTGGCGAGTGCTGACAGTGCCTGACTGACATCCTGCTTTAGCAAATCTTGGGTGGCGTCGTTTAGGTAGCGGTCGTTGACGTTTTGCGTCTGTAATACACGCTCAATGGCTGACGGGGAGACCTGCTCTTTTTCAAGTGCGCTTTGGGCTTTGTCTGGTTTGTCGGTGAAGATATCAAGGCGCTCTGTTTTTTCAGTCAGGTCGTTTATCAGGGGCTTAGATAGGGTAAACGCTTTGCCAGACAGTAAAGTATGGGCTTTTGGCTCAATATGGTGGGCGCCGTGAACGTAGTCGTATTGCAGCGGCGCGTCTTTTAGGCTCTCTAAGTTGACGCGCTGCGTTTCCCCTTTGCTCTCAAGCGTGAGGCTTTCTTTGTCAATGTGAGTGACAAGGTAGCTTTGGTTCGCGTCCAAGCCAGCAGGGAAGTGTTTGCCTAGCGTTTGAAGGCGTTCGCCTTGGGCGATATTGAGACTTTGCGGTTTATTGATTTGCATCTTCATGTGCTTAAAGGCGCGACTGGACGGGTCAAAGGTGTGTGATTGTCCATC